>JAUWOH010000054.1 GCA_030612225.1 Desulfobacteraceae bacterium | reverse complement strand
TTGTTGGGCATTTCACCTTCAAACTGATAAAAAGGATAGCATGTCTCACCGCCGACAGTGACCGCTTTTGCACCGTCACCTATGGAAATTGCCTTTATGCTTCCCGTATAAGATTCTTTATAAAATTCAAAGCCCAATGTTACCTCCTTTAGATGGAAAATCATTAATTACAGCTCTCTTAGCCGCAATTCTTATTTGTTAACACCAGATGGGCAAAAAACATTATGCCCTGATTTAAAATGAAATTCACCCCCCTTTCGTTAAGCTATTTTTTATTAAAATCTACGTCGGTAGAATTATTGTTATAAGAGAATATGGATATGACGAATTGATATTTTCTATAATAACGACAAGTTAACAAGTATATGACTGAAATCACACATCGGTCTATACTGCATTTTATCAAATAGTTTATTTATATTGGTAGCTTTGATTTGTCAATAGACTATCGGAATTAAATATCGTTTTATAATTAAATAAGATTCAATATTTCTCCATCTCATCAAACCGGCATGTCAACGAAAGCATGTCGCCATCAAAGAAGGTCTTTATTTTAAAAGGCAAGGTATTAAACAGTTTTGTCATACCCTTGTTCCCGGGTGAGGTATAAGCAACCAGGCCTGCAATTCCATTTTCCCGTGCAGCCATGCAAAGTTTTTTCAGCAAGATCTTGCCGAGTCCTTTGCCCTGAAATTCTTTGCTTATGGAAAAAGCAACTTCTGCGATATTTTTTGACGGGTCAAGAAGGTACTCTCCGATACCAACAACCGTTCCAAACCCGAACTCGCCGACAACCGCCACAATAGTCAGATCTTTTATATAGTCTATCTGGGAAACACCTTCCGCCTCGTCACGTACAAAACTGGTTTTCTCATGAAAAAATCTCGAAACAATGTCTGTTTTGTCCAGGTTGTAAAAATGTTCCTGTATTCTTCTTTCATCAACAGGCTTTGCCGGACGGAGGGTTACCTCTTTCCCGTCGATCTCCCTGGTTTCTTCAAGCTTAAACGGATAAATACCGTGTTTAATCGATTCCTTTAAAGTTCGTGTTTCGCTAAGCAGCCCTATTTTCTTTGCCTCATCAAAAAGCTCATTCCGAAAGTCAGGATGTGCAATACTTATCATGGCCATTGCTCTCTCCTGCAGACTCTTCCCGAAAAGATTCACCGCTCCGAATTCCGTAACCACATAATGGGCATCACCCCTTGGAACAACAACAGCAGTATCAAGCATTGGAACAATACGGCTTTTTTTGCCGTCTCTCGATGTTGAGGTAAACATAAGTATTGATTTGCCTCCTTCAGCCTGGGCCGCCCCCCTGATGAAATCAAGCATACCCGTTACACCGGTATAATGGTTGTGCGGAAGAGCGTCGGCAGCAACCTGCCCGGTCAGATCCATGGCCATCACTACATTCATTGAGATCATCTTATTATGGCGAGAAATAATGCCCGGATCATTCACATAATCCGAAGGATGAAAGTCAAGGGCCGGATTGTCATGCATAAATTCATAGAGAGAGTGCGAACCGATGGCGCCGCTTGCCACCAGCTTTCCTTCGTTAAATCCTTTTTTGCGGTTTGTTACAACACCTCTTGATATAAGGTGCATTATGTCATCGGTAAGGTACTGCGTATGTATGCCCAGGTCATTTTTGTCTGCCAAGCCTGTGAGGATTGATTGGGAGGTTGTGCCGAGACCTATCTGGATTGTAGAGCCATCTTCAATCAGTCTTGCGATGATTTTGCCGATTGTATTTGCGGACTCAAGTTCCGGCGCTTCACCGATTGTGAGCAACTCTTCATCATGTTCTACAAAAACATTCACATCATTAACATGGATAAAGCTCTGTCCTAGTACTCTCGGCATCCTGGAATTAACCTGGGCAATAACAAGATCCGCAGACAGGGCTGCAGCCAGGGTGATATCCACGGAAATACCGAGACTCATCCACCCGAAATCATCCGGCGGTGATACCTGGATCATGGCTACATGAATAGGGAGTTTTCTGCTCCTGAAAAGACGGGGAATAGAGGAAAGATTCATGGGGGTGATAAAGCGCTGGTTTCTTGCCAGTCCTTGTGGTTTGGCGGAACCCAGGTAAAAAGACCTGATGTTTAACGAATGATCCATTGTTTTATTGGCAATCAGAGTCAAAGGGGTGGTTTCCAGGGCAAGCAAACGCACGATTTCAATATCAGTCAATCGTCTTGAAGCTTCAGAAAGTGTCCTTATAAGATGTTGCGGTTCTCCGCAGGAGGAACCGATGAAGACCCTCCGGCCGGGTTTTATTAATTTAATAGCATCTGAGGCCGAACGTTTATTACTAATATAATTGTCCGCCCAATATCCCTGTTTTGACATAGCTGTCTCCTTATCATTATGAATCTATATGCGATACAGAAGAGCAAAATACATGATCCGCCTTTAATTATCAAGAAGAAGTTCCTTGATAATGCCAATTGGTGGAATAAACACAGCGGATAATGCAGGGGATTAATTCTTGACTCTAAAGGTTCGTTTCCGTATAGTTTTTCACCACGGAAGGGTACGGAATATCACTGATAATAAATTGACGGTTTAGTAAAAAAACTCAAAAAACCACTTTTTACGAAACGTTTTAAGATTTAAGTTTTAAGTCTTTTTTAAAATAGATAATATCATTAACCTAAAACTTAATCCAGCCTCAGGCGGGACTAAAACCTGATGAATTCGACTTTTTACGAATCATCATATTATTGCGTATCAAATAATTCAGTGAAATCTCCGTGAAAATCCGTGGTAAACAAATATAAAAAAGGACTATTTAATGTTAATGAATGAAATATCCCTAATTTTCACCGGCTTGCTCTCCATTTGGTTGCTTGTCCTTCTTGTTATCCTGATAAAACGCAAACCGGATGAGACTATAGTTAAACTGAAAGAAAGTATGTCATCCCTTGAAAGCAGGCATCAGCAAACCGAACTTGTCATAAAAGACGAGATCTCAAGGAACAGGGAAGAAACAGCCGGCAGCGCTAAAATTGCCCGTGAGGAACTGAGTAAATCTTTAAATGATTTCAGTGATTCATTGCTAAAACGGATGACGGAAAACGCCGGTATGCAAAAAGGCCAGCTCGATTCTTTTTCCAAACAGCTTGGAGATATGACCAAACTCAACGAAAAAAAATTAGAGACAATGCGCCTGAGCATGGAAAATCAACTTCGTGCATTGCAGGAAGACAACAGTAAAAAGCTGGAACTGATGCGCGCCACGGTTGATGAAAAACTGCAATCCACACTGGAAAAGCGTCTTGGTGAATCTTTTAAACAGGTCAGCGAACGCCTTGAACAGGTGTACAAGGGGCTTGGAGAAATGCGTACACTTGCCACCGGCGTTGGTGACTTAAAGAAAGTTTTAACAAATGTGAAAACTCGGGGTACATGGGGCGAAATCCAGCTGGGCAATATTCTTGAGCAGATTTTAACTTCCGAACAGTATGATGTTAATGTTGCCACGAAAACCAATAGCAACGAAAGAGTTGAGTTTGCAATAAAACTTCCGGGACAGGACCCGGATAAGGAAAAAGTCGTCTGGATGCCCATTGACTCAAAATTCCCACAGGAAGATTATCAGCGTCTTATTGATGCACAGGAAAATGCAGATAAAGAAATGGCCGAAAAAGCTGTAAAAAGTTTGGAGATGCGTATAAAGGCAGAAGCGAAACAAATCAGGGAAAAGTATATTGATCCCCCTAACACCACTGATTTCGGTATTATGTTTCTGCCTGTTGAGGGATTGTATGCAGAGGTGCTGCGCCGACCCGGTTTGTGCGATATGCTCCAGCGTGAATACCGTATTGTTGTTACCGGACCGACTACCTTGGCTGCACTGCTCAACAGCCTTTATATGGGATTCAGAACACTTGCAATAGAAAAACGTTCAAGCGAAGTATGGGAACTGTTAGGTGTAGTAAAAACCCAATTCGGCAAATTCGGTGATGTTCTGGCAAAAACGAAAAAGAAACTCCAGGAAGCCAGCAACACAATAGACAAGGCGGAAGTGAGGACCCGTGCCATTGAACGCAAGCTTAAAAAAGTCCAGGAAATACCCATGGAAGAGGCAGCCAAACTGATTGAGGAGGACGAAAACACCGTCTGATTGAAGATTTATTATTAAACGACCCTTTTCCCCTTTCCAAGCCATCAACTTCCTACCTGAATCTTGCATAAAAATTGATGAGAAACTGTTTTTATAATAATAACAACCGAGTTTGGCAAAATATGTTAGACAGACCCGAATAAGGGAGCTGGCATGATTTGATGCATTGTTACATGTCGGACACTTTCGGTCAGTTTATAACTCAAGGCACCCCTATTTTGCAATATAATGATGCCCTGATGGCGCCTAAGATATAAGATCAGATGTGAATCGAAACGGTTATATTGTTTTCTGGAAGGTGATATGTTGGTCACAGCCTCCACTCTTTCGCAGTGTTCTGATATTTGGGATAGATGTACAATTTTATATAATTTAGCAACTCATGCACTTTATCACAAATATCAGGACACACTGCTAACTGATTATATTCATATCACCTGGAAGAAAATGATATAATCGTCTCTATTCACTCCTTAGATACGAATCGACTCTAAAGGAATTAGGGCTTCGCTGTTGATAAGGGGTGCGAAACTTGAGTTATAAACTGACCCGCTAATGTACCCTGAAGCCTCCTCATACGTTTCCCTGTAGACGCTTCGGTCTTGCCACTACTGCCCTCGGGGTCAGTGTAGTTCGCTACTCCTGCTCCGTATGAATCTTTCATTCACTACACCTTACCGGTTTTAACCAACGCTCTCGAAACATCCCGGAACTACACCTGAATTTCTTATGAAAAGAGGCGGGGAGAAGGTCGGATTGGAGACTCGGAGATATTGTGTAAGGAAATGGAAGTAAGAGCTGTTTTAAATTTCGTTTTTCATCCCATACTGGTTTTTATAATCTATCCATGAGGAGACAGATTTTGTGTGCCATTTTTTACCATAAATAATATTATCTATGTATGGGAAAAAAAGCCTGGCAAGGCGTGAACGAGCGATAATCAACTTGACGATTCGATGCAGGAGGGTGTCCGGTCTGCTAAATGGACATATACCCATACATATGGAGCAGTCCGTACCGATTTTTGCCCAGTATTTAAAGCATGATTCTTCATTAAGTTTCCATCTTTTAATTCCATTTATATTTGTCTTCTCCCCTGTGGGAATTGATTTGGAAGGACAGGCTTCAGCGCATTTTAAACATCTTTTACAGAAATCTTCCGCACCCATATCAATGGGTTGATCAGGAACCAGGGGCATGTCTGTTGTAACCGCAAAGAGACGCACCCTGGGGCCGTATTTTTTTGCGATCAGGTACCCCTGACGGCCAAGTTCGCCCAACCCCGCGTCAACAGCCAGGGGAACCATAAGTTTTGTATAGTGGCGATGATGGTCGGCAACCGCCTTAAAACCCATGGCTGAAAACCAGTGCGCAAGTATTGTTGTAATATATGCTCCCTTTGCATATTTATGGCCACTTTCAACAATAGCAGGTGTATGTGGACCTGCACCGACCAGTTCATGGTCCATTTCCGTGGCAATGACAACAGCCCAGGGCAGTGAGGCATCCAATTCTTTTCCCCAGTCTTCCCAATTTTCAAAAAAAATTTCACCGCGATGAGAATAGGACCATAAAGAGTTCACTTTACAGATACCAACCAGTGACGCCCCAAGAAGTTTAGCGAACCCTTTAATAATCTCAGAGCCTTTCCGTGGGTCAATCAATTTGGATGCAGAGTCGGGAGCAGGGTGTGCCCCGAATTCCGGTTTTGCGTGCTTGGCAAGGTACATGGGAAATTGAAATCCGGCCATAACCATGGAATTATTGGGACGATAGCAATTGTCGATAGATCCTGGTTTGCCAAGGGCATGCGTACCCATGGATCGCCGTTTCGCGTCTGCTTCTTCCTTTTCCGGATGTGCTCTGTAATAGCGTTTGTATATGTCCGAACCAGGTATCAGGCATCTATTGCGCGCGAAAACGATATCTCTTTCATCAATTTTTTTCGGTTTACCTGTTATAAAACCAAAAGAGCCTTTTAACGCCCTTTGGTTCTGTTTACACGGGATAAGACATAGAAGTCCAAAACCTGCCGTAAAACAGAAAATAACAGCAATATAGATTCTGAACCCGGGAATCAGAATGATCAAAACCAGTAAAACCAGTCCTGAAATTGCACCTGCCATACCGGTCATTGGAGCACGCTTCTCTTTTTCCCTGATCGATTCATACGAGAAGTAAAAAGAGGCGGCTATGATAAGGATATCAAATATTATTAGTAATGCAGCAAACATATCGTCATTTCCAATGATAGTGTTAAAGCATTCAGTTAAACGATGGGTCCGGGAGTTTTTACAAAATTAGACATGTCATAGAGCAAGATATATAGTGCTTAAAATATGTTATTATTTCAAACATGGAGCATGTGCTTTTTTGCCACGTACGTGGTCGATATCTTAGATAAGATGTACATATTGCGCAGACTTCGAAAGAGAGCGTTTTAAAATTGGCTCTTAAGCTAATCATTCACTGTATAGCGATTTCTTAATCACGGCCTTATTATACGCACCCATGATATCCCTGCGGGTCAGGACACCAATCAATTTTGTGGGATCATCCGTGGATACAACAGGAAGAATGGAAAAATCTTTAAAAGTAATTTTTTCCAGGGCATTATAAAGATTATCATCCGTTGTTATGGTAACAACATCCGAAGTTGCAATATCTTTGGCCACCACCAGCCCCTTCAGGTTCTCATCAAATATTGCTTCGTTATAATCAAAGAAGGAAAGAATACCTGTCAGTTTACTTCCGTCTCTGACAACCGGGAAACTGTTATATTTACTTTTGGAGATTATCTCAGCCAGCCTCTCCAGTCCTAAAGCCTCGGTAATGGTTTCCACTTCGGTATTCATCACTTCACTTACTATAATTGATTTTAATACATTGACCTCTTTGCCTTCCTCCAGATTTATTCCCCTCCGCACTAATTTTAAAGTATAAATAGATTCTTTTAAAAACTGTCTGCCGACAATGTTGCTTATAACACATGTAATCATCAGTGGAAGGATAATTTTATAATCACCGGTCATTTCAAAAAGCATTAATAATGCTGTTAAAGGGCCGTGGGTGGTTGCACTGACGACTGCTCCCATACCAACAATACTGTATGCTCCCGGAGAAGCCGTTACCGAAGGGAAAAGGTTGTGAACCACTGTACCGAAAAAGCCGCCTGCCATTGCACCCATAAAAAGCGACGGCGCAAAAATTCCGCCGGAGCCGCCTGAACCAATGGTAATCGATGTTGCCAGGATTTTACACATAACCAGAACAAGTAAAAGCCACCAGGCAAGATCCTGGCTAAGAGACAGATCGATGGCGCCATACCCCACGCCCAAAATTTGTGGGAAAAGAAGTCCAACTGTTCCAATAATCACTCCTCCCAGGGCAGCTTTTAAATATTCCGGGAATTTCAGTCCGTTGAAAATATCTTCCATTCTGTAAAGCGATTTTGTAAATGCAACAGCCACTACAGCACAAAAAAGACCAAGTATAACATACAGCGGAAATTCCCAGGCGCTGACAAGCTCGTATGCAGGAACGATAAATGCAGGTGCATCTCCCAGGAAATGGCGGGATACAGCCGTAGCAACAACCGATGAAATAACAATGGGGCTGAATGTTGCGAGACCGAAATCACCGAGAATAATTTCAAGGGCAAACATTGATCCGGCAATAGGCGCATTGAAAGTAGCGGCTATACCGGCGGCGGCACCACAGCCGACAAGAGTGCGCATTCTATCAGCAGAAATTTTTAGCATCTGCCCTATTGTTGATCCAATGGCGGACCCTATCTGAACGATGGGCCCTTCCCTTCCGACTGAACCTCCGGTCCCTATGCAAATTGCTGAAGCAAGAGATTTAATAATAACAAGACGTTTTCTGATCAGCCCGCTCTTTAAGGCAACAGATTCCATGACTTCAGGGACGCCATGTCCTTTAGCCTCTCTGGCCCAGAAATAAACCATAGGGCCCACTACAAGTCCACCAAGAGCAGGAACCGATATCCTTAAATACCAAGGGATTGATTGAACCAGGCCAAGCAACTCACCATCAGACCCGTAAGAAATTGTCTGAAAAAAATTTATTAGATATCGAAATCCGACAGCGCCAAAACCGGCTGCAAAACCCACGAGAATAGCCAGCACAACCATGATGCTGTGCTCATTGGTCTTTATCGAAGGATTCAACTACCTGAGCCTTTCAATATTAAGCATCATAATATGCCCCTTTGGGCTGTGGGTGGGATTTTTATCATTTTCCGTCTTAATGTTGACCACCAGTGAATGTTTTCCAATATTTATTACATCACTATCCTTCAGATACCCGCTGATAATCCTGACTGTGTTGAGATATGTACCGTTGGTGCTTTTCAGATCTTCAATTAAATAATTGTCTTGATTCTTAATAATCCATGCATGTTGTTTGGAAACTGCAGGATTATTAATATAAATATCATTGCTTTCAAGCCTGCCAATTGTAATTTTATCCTTATCGATTTCAAATATTTTCAGCACTTTTTGTTTATACTTCAGCAGTATTTTGATCATTGATTACCTCCATGACTCTAAGTCTGAAAAGCTCTATGAAAAGCAATCTACAGCAAATCCAAGGTTTAATACAAAGTATGTGAGCCTGTTTCAAAACGTTTCAGTTTGTTCAAGGTCAAGTCGAAGATCCCGGACTTTGAGCGGGGGAAGGCGAAAATTTTAACCACAGGAAAACATGTAGTATTTCGAGGATAAAAATTTTTGCCTGTCGAAGCGTAGCGTAGATCCCGCTCATCGGGGACGCAGAAATTGGGCAAAATGGGACGTTTTGAGATTGGCTCATAAATATAATATTGTTTTCATCAATGCAAGTATGTAATCAAGTCAATTTCCTGCTTTGGAAAAAAAATGGGCAGGACCGTTTCCAGTCCTGCCCATTTCGCCTTGAATTATTTTTCAAGGCATCGCATAGTTCGGTTGAGCCGTCACCCATCTTGAGTGTGGAGTCTTCCAAACCAGCATTTGTATCGGTGTGTGCTAGCTACATTTGTAACACACACGCAAGGATAATCCATTTGTAATATAATTCAGGCTATTTTTATAAAAACCCCTGCTTTTATTCTATTAAGATTTCCTCCGATTGCCTGATAAGCTTCTCAGCCTGGCTTTGTATCTTTTCTAACTGAGCCTTTGCATTATCATCAAGCTCAGTCCAGTCCTTAAAAATCTGACCGGTGCTCAGAGAGCCTAAATAAACATTGGTTTCTTTTGATATTTCGAGTTCAGAGTTATCCGTCTTTATCAACATTTGATTTGTCCTCCGCTTATACTTTGCCTTTACTTAATGCGTATTTTATAAATTTTTTTTCAGCAACCAGATAATCTTTTTTGGAATAATATTGTATATTTTCTGAAATTCGGAATTTTTTTTTATACTTATCTAACAATAATTGAATACCGGTATTTTTAATAAAATCTTTCTTCATTATTACCTCCTTATGGACATCGGGTATCGATTACTGTATATAGGTTAGGATCAAAGCAAGAATCGAGCCAAAAAATTTTATTCGGGCTATTAATGTAAAATCAGGCTGTTAACAGCCTGAAAAAAATATCACCCTTCAATTAGTGTGAAACAAATACCAGAGAAGTATGAAAAGTTTTTCATATATTAAATTTTAAGCCCAATATTCTGCTGTTTGCTAATATGGAATTAAAAATTGTGTAAAAGGCAGTCAAATTCAATAAATGTACAGGTGAATGATACAGCACAACACAGTCCTGTTCCGCACCAATTTTCAAAGCCGTTATTTTTTTATTGATTTTTTTTTATATATGTGGTCAATTTTTTGGTTTGGTAAAAATGAATCTGATTGAAATTTTGCAGTCGTTTTACTTGCTGAAAAATTACTAACAAAACACAGGCACCGTTAAAAAGATGAAGAAGATTTTAGTTGTATATTTTTCTCAGACAGGTCAATTAACTGAAATTGTCAAATCAGTTCTGTCGCCTCTGGTAAAGAGTCAGGATGTATCACTGGTTTTTGAGGAATTGAGGCCAAAAAGAAAGTTTCCATTTCCCTGGACCAGCCAGCAGTTTTGTGATGTTTTTCCCGAATCGTTCCAGGAAATTCCATGTGAACTCGAACCTTTTAGTTTTAATGCGGATGATGATTTTGATCTGGTTGTTCTGGCATATACAGTATGGTATATGTCCCCTTCCATACCTGTCACAGCATTTTTAAAATCTCCCGAGGCTCAAAAAGTCATAAAGAATCGACCAGTGGTTACCATTATTGGATGCCGAAATATGTGGCTGCTGACACAGGAAAAAGTGAAAGCACTAATATATGATATGGGAGGCAGGATTACCGGCAATATTGTTTTAATGGATAAGGCTAAAAATCTTGTCGGCATCGCTACAATAGCCTATTGGATGTTCACCGGTAAAAAGGATCGCTGCTTAAAAATATTTCCCCGTCCCGGAGTGTCGGACAAGGACATCATGGAAGCTGAACGATTCGGCCCTATAATTTTACAAGCGCTGTTAACAGAAAAAATTAACCTTGACCAGGCTGAACTAAACAAACAAGGGGCTACTACAGTAGTACCTTCATATATTATTTTTGAAAAAAGAATTAACAAAATATTTAAAATATGGTCAAATTTTATTTTACAAAAAGGTGGCCCAGGGGACCCGAAAAGGCAATTTAGGGTTCGCCTTTTCTTTTATTATCTGCTACTTGCTATTTTTCTAATTGCCCCTCTGGCGACCCTTGTTTCCTTTATTGCACGTATTGTCAGCAGAAAAAAAATAAAAAAGGCTGTTGAATATTTTTCTCAAAACTCATTAAAACATTGACAATTAATAACAAGCTCAAGTTTCGCACCCCTGATTTCCGTTACTGTAAAGACGGTAAGGGTTAAAAATAACATTTTTAAAGCGAAATCATTTGCTTATATTTTGTAACCGGCACCCAATGGGTTATACAATAGGATCAGGCGCAAACAAGATATGACATATCGGATTGAATATGGTATCAAGCATCAATCTTATATTTATTGATTGGCGCCGTTGTTAAAATCACCGGCAGTATATTTCGCTTTAATAATTTATTTTTAGCCCTTGCCGTCTATGGCTTTGGATAAACTAAAGGGTGCGAAACTTGAGTAACAAAATAATAAATTGCTGATTTCGTAAAAAGCTGCAATATACCGCTTTGCGACACTGTAACCTAAAACCATCAATATTAAGGATTAAGTAATGAATGTTTACATCAATGATATAACTGCATTTTTGCCCCATGACCCTGTAAATAATGATGAAATTGAGGATGTCCTTGGCAAAATAAACGATATCCCCTCGAGAACAAAAAGGATAATGCTTAGAAATAATAAGATTGAAACCCGCCACTATGCCATTGATCGGGCAACAGGAAAACTGACACACACAAATGCCCAGCTTGCAGCAGAGGCGGTTCGAAAACTTAATCCGTACGAAAATTTTTCCCTTGATGATATTGAATGTTTGAGTTGCGGAACGACTACTCCCGATCTTTTATTTCCTGGTCATGCTCTTATGGTGGCAGGTGAACTTGAATTATCCCCATGTGACGCAGTAACGACTTCAGGTATATGTATTTGTGGAATGACAGCCTTAAAATATGCCTATATGAATGTTGCTACAGGGAGCACAAAAAATGCAGTTGCAGTCGGTTCCGATCTTGCCTCATCATATTCAAGAGCAAATTTTTTTACTGCCGATGTAGCTCCCGATGCCGATCTTGAAAAAACACCGGTAGGAGCATTTGATGCGGAATTTTTAAGATGGATGCTTTCAGATGGTGCAGGCGCTGTATTTATCTCAGGTGAAAAGAACAAAGATCGTATTTCACTAAAGATAGACTGGATAGAAAATATTTCGTATGCAGGACAGCTTGAAACCTGTATGTATGCGGGTGGCGTAAAAAATGAAGACGGAACAATGACCGGCTGGAGAGAAATTGAATCAATCGATCCTGCTGCTGAGCCATACAAATTTTTAATAAAACAGGATACAAAACTGCTTGCCAAAGAAATAGTAAAAACAGCAATGGATAAAGCTCTTGCAAGCGTGGTAAAGAAACGTAAAATCAAACCTGAAGAGATAGACTGGTTCCTTCCTCATTATTCTTCAGGGTATTTCCGGGATAAATTTTACAACGGTATGAAAAATATCGATTTCGAGATTCCGTATGAAAGATGGTTTACCAACCTTACAACAAAAGGCAACACTGGAAGCGCTTCTATCTACATTATAATGGAAGAGCTGTTTAATTCCGGCAAGTTAAAAAAGGGCCAAAAACTTCTTTGCTTTATCCCGGAAAGTGGCCGTTTTTCCCACTGCTACATGATGCTTACTGCGATATAGTGAGATTTTTGTAAAACACCACTTCTTGCCTCCGGCCAG
>JAUWOH010000397.1 GCA_030612225.1 Desulfobacteraceae bacterium | reverse complement strand
TAGGTGGATTTTCAGGAGCATCATCTATTAAACCTGCTCTTGCAAACGCACTATATATTTTGTTTCTTTCCGTAGTTACCTTTAATTCGTAAATTTTTTCTCTGCATTCAACGAAAATATCAAAAGCGATAAGGCTTAAGGTGTCGATCTTTGACTCAAATTGCAAAAATTCATTTAAAATCTGAATGTCGCGAAGCTCTTTTTGTAAACTTGTGATAATAACTTTTTTTAAAGAAAGAATAAATGATGTGGCTTGTGACGGGGAAAAATCCTGAACAGCTCTTATTCTAATGAGAGGATCTAGACAGGACTTTATTTTTTCATGATCCATCTGTAAGAGAAGTTCATCAAACAATTTTTTTAAACCATTAAAGATGGTGCTTCCCACAGGGTTTGCAAAAGGATCTTTCTGCCTTTTAAAAAAATCGGCCGTGTCAGGAGCATAAGTAGCAGCAACCGCTTCAAACCAGTCTTTAATAATGGCGGATTTTTTCTTTTCTAATAAACTTTTCAGCCCCATCCCTAGAGAGATTCCTAACCTGCCTGTTGAAGAGTATAATACTTGAAGTCAGTCTTTAGCCACTGGCAATATCAAAGTACCTTCTTTGAAAGGGAATTTATAAACAACTTGCAAATTTCTGTCAAGAATAAATGAAAATATTTGTTACCCTGGGCTGTTTCAAAATGGGATTTTTAAACAGCCCCATCAGTTTTTTACCATCTGCTGCTGATAAGGCTTTTTCCAGGGGCTACGTTCCAGTTCCCGCAAATTGGCCAGTGCAAGATAATAAGCGCCTACAGCAACTTCCGCACAGTGGATTTCCTCGGGGGGCAATGTTCCGAGATAGTCAATGACATCTTCAGGCGAGATTTCCCATGCCTGATCGATTTTTTTACCCTCAGCCAGACACGCAACTGTGTTGGCACAGGCATTGGTGTTCATACAGCCGTCTGTCTGAAACGATACCGACTCTATTTTTTCATTACGTACAGTTAAAAATATTTCAACAGTATCACCGCACTGTCCGGTTCTTTTTCCATAACCGTCCGGGTGATCAATGACTTCTCGCTTATCGGTGCGAAATGCCATTTCAAGATAATGTAAAGAATGGTCCTGTAGGAAATTAAAATTTTTTCTATTTGTCTGAAAACTGGACATTTGGTGTTATCCTTACAACGATATTTATCGATAACCAGAATATGCCTTTTTTAACTTGTCTGCCTATCACGTAAGTGTTGCGTGTTACGAGCTTGCCGGGGCGTAGCCGGAGGCGAAGCCTGGTTGCGTGTTGCGAGTTGTTAATCGGAAATAAGCCCTTTTTATAACTCGGTGATTTATAAAAGAAGGAATTTAATATGTCAAATAGATTTGATGAATTCGTAAAAAGTCGAATTCATCAAGTTTTAGGTGTTACGTTTTATGTTTTAAGTTAATGATATTGTCTGTTTTAACGAAAGCTTAAAACGTGTCGCACAAAATAGTTTTTTGGCTTTTTAAGAGACCATCAGTATTAAGTAAGGATAAAAAACCAGGTATCTTACCATGAAGGGTTTTAGTTGATAAAATTCATATTTTCCAGCACATATTGACATTTATATGTTCCTGCTTTAATTTAATTGTTTAATCAAATCGACTATAGAGGTAAAATCATTAAGGTAATACACAAGGCAGAAGAGATACAAAAACGTTCAGAGCAAATCAGGTGTCAGGGCAAATCAATTGTGCTTGTTCCTACCATGGGTTTTTTCCATGAAGGGCATCTTTCCCTAATGAGAAAAGGGCGTGAGCTTGGAGATGACCTCGTTATAAGTATTTTTGTCAATCCGGCCCAGTTCGGTCCGCACGAAGATTTTGAATCATACCCCAGGGACCTTGAAAGGGATCTTCAACTTGCCCGGGAAATAGGGGTGGATGCCGTCTTTACACCGGATAACATGGAATTATACCCGGAAGGCTTCCAGACATATATAGAGTTGGAAAAACTTCCCAATCACCTTTGCGGACTTTCAAGACCTGTATTCTTTAAAGGTATTGCAACGGTTGTTGCAAAGCTGTTTAATATTGTTAAACCTCATGTTGCCATTTTCGGCGAAAAGGATTATCAGCAGCTCACAGTTATTCGCCGAATGGTGCAAGACCTGAATTTTAATATTAACATTATAGGCGGCCCGACAGTAAGAGAACCCGACGGTCTTGCCATGAGCTCAAGAAACAACTATCTGACACTGAAGCAGAGACCAACTGCTTTGACGCTTTACAAAGCACTGGTAAAAGCTAAAGATTTGCTTAAAAACGGAGTTAAGGACGCAGGCGAAATCATACAGGTTGCAACTAAGCTGATAACCGCACACCCTGAAACCGGAATAGATTATATTTCAATATGTGATCCTGAATGTCTTGATACTATTAAAACCATCGACAAACCGGCACTCATGGCACTTGCGGTAAACGTGGGCAAGACTCGCTTGATAGATAACATGATATTATATCCATAACGAAAAGAAGCCTTTGAAAACAGGACACAGATTTGCACAGATTCACACGGATTTTTATAATATATCTGTGTAACCTGTGTTAATCTGTGTCCCATTTAGAAAAGCTAAAATCATATGAGCCAATTTCAAAACGCTCCTCTTTCGAAGTCTTCGCTTATCTGCCCAATCTCAGCGTCAGGCTTAAATTTTAATCCTCGAAATACTTCATGTATTCCTTCGGTTAAAATTTTCACCTTTCTTGACCTTAGACAAAATTGAACATTTTGAAACTGGCTCATATAAAATAACAAATTGGCATCATTTCGATAAAGTTTTACCGATACGATACCGATAGGGAAAAAACAAAGGAGATTTTTATGGGAAACGAACAATTCTTTTTTACATCTGAATCCGTCACAGAAGGACATCCGGACAAGGTTGCAGACGCGATATCCGATGCAATACTCGATGCAATCATGGAAAAGGATAAAAGATGCAGGGTTGCATGTGAGACTCTTGTGACTACAGGACTTGCCTTTATTGCCGGTGAAATAACGACTGACTGTTATGTGGATATGCCTCAGGTGGTTCGGAACACCATACGTGAGATAGGATACCATTCATCCAAAATGGGTTTTGACTGGCAAACCTGCTCGGTCATTACCAGTATAGACCACCAGTCGGCTGACATCGCCCAGGGAGTAAACGTTGGAGAAGGTCTGTTCAATGAACAGGGTGCAGGAGACCAGGGCCTTATGTTTGGTTTTGCCTCTGATGAAACACCTGAACTGATGCCCATGCCCATCATGTTTGCTCACAAGTTATGCAATCGTCTGGCCGTTGTTCGAAAAAATGGAGCCCTTGACTTTTTAAGACCTGACGGCAAATCCCAGGTAACCATCGAA
>JAUWOH010000280.1 GCA_030612225.1 Desulfobacteraceae bacterium | reverse complement strand
TTTTGGACAAGACTATTTCTCTTTTCAACAATCTTTACCCGGAACATCTGGCCGTTTTTGGAAATATTGGAAGTCTGGGAGGATTAAAGGCATTGGGACGTGACCTTTGCCATGTGGCATCCAGCCATCTTTTGCAAGAAGACGAAGAGGAATATAATTTTGATTTTGTAACTGAGGAAATCGGGGGTGAGACACCGGTGCTTGTAAATTTCTGTCGCAGGCAGCAAGGTTTTATTGTAGCCAAAGGTAATCCCAGATCTATTTCCACTGTTTCCGATCTTGGTCAACCGAAAATAAAAATTGCTAACCGGCCTGTAGGCACAGGCACACGATTGCTCCTTGATCGGGAACTCGAAAAGGCGGGCCTTGATGGCGCAAAGATTGAAGGTTACAGCCAGGAGTTTCGAAGCCACCTGGATGTGGCCATGGAAGTCCTTTCGGGACGTGCTGACGCCGCACCTGCTATCATGCCGGTTGCAGGACTGTTGGATCTTGATTTTGTTCCCCTTCGCTGGGAGAGATACGATCTTCTTGTTTCAAAGGAGCATTTCTTTGAGCAGGGGGTTCAGCTTTTTTTGGGTCTTCTTCATGAGCCTGAATTTCGAGATATAGCTCAGAAACTTGACGGCTACGACCTGAGCTTGTGCAGTAAAATGGTTTTTCCAAAAGAAACAAAAGAACAAAAACCAGATGAAAAGGAGTAAAAGATGAAAATAAATGTAACGTGGATTATAACCGCGGTTTTTATAACGTGCATGGTTCCAGGAATAACAATGGGAGCTGATAAGCTGCTAACGATGTCCACAACAACGAGTACGGAAAATTCCGGATTGCTTGATGTATTGCTGCCTCAACTGGAGAAGGAT
The DNA here is from genome assembly GCA_030612225.1 of Desulfobacteraceae bacterium. Lineage (GTDB taxonomy): Bacteria > Desulfobacterota > Desulfobacteria > Desulfobacterales > JAUWMJ01 > JAUWMJ01. The sequence continues at coordinate 3,885 of JAUWOH010000280.1, read as the reverse complement.
ACAGGCATCCGGGTTAAGGTAATTGCCAAGGGAACCGGGGCTGCAATCAGAGACGGGATTGACGGAAATGTGGATATCATTTTTGTGCATGCAAAAAGCAGGGAAGAAAAGTTCGTCAAAGATGGCTACGGGGCATATAGATTAGGGGTAATGCATAATGATTTTGTGATTGTCGGCCCTGAAGCAGATCCTGTCGGCATTAAAGATAAACGCTCTGCGGCGGCGGTGTTAAAAGCAATTGGAAAAAGCAAGGCCAGGTTTATCTCCCGTGGGGATGACAGCGGCACACACACCAAAGAACAGGCACTATGGAAGGCAACCGGATTATCCATAAAGACAGTAACCACCGAAATCATAAAAAAGGGAAAAAAACGAAAAGTCTCCTTTCAGCACCCGGTCGGACTTGGAAAATGGTATTTTTCAATAGGACAGGGCATGGGTAAAACCCTTACATACGCTGAGGAAAAACAGGCATATACCCTCGTTGACCGGGGAACATACTTGAAGTATAAGTACGGTCGAAAAGAAGGCCTTGATCTTGAGATCCTGTGCGAAGGTGACCCCGAGCTTTATAACCCTTATGGAATTATCCCGATCGATCCTGAGAAATATTCCCACGTTAAGTTCGAGTTGGCTGATCGGTTTGCTAAATGGCTGGTGTCGCCGAAAGCCCAGGGCATAATAGCCAGGTATAAGATCCAGGGACAACAGGCCTTCTTTCCGGATGCAGTACCTGGTGCCAAATAGGTGCTTGTTACTGGTTACTCGTTGCTGGTTACTGGTTAAAATAATAGACTTGACCGCCGGTTTTGTGACGAAGCGAAGCTATTGCTTTTAACCACAACGAGTAACGAGTATCGAGCAACCAGTATCTTGAATGTCCAATTATCATGCAATCCCTTACCATTTAAAGGTTTAGCATCATTTTTCAGTAATAAATTACTAAGTCTGTCTTATGGATTTTCTTATTGATAGCTTCCTGTCAGCATTGCTTCTCATCTGGTCCATGGACCATGAACTGCTGGTAATTGTTCAGGTTTCTTTGAAGGTAAGCGCCATATCAACACTTATTGCCTGTGTTGTTGGGATTCCTGCCGGGTTTTTAATCGCGTTCAGGCCGTTTTATGGAAAACGTCTGCTTATTACTGTGCTCAATACTTTACTGGCCATGCCCACGGTGGTAATCGGTCTTTTTGTTTATGCCTTTATCTCCAGGAGGGGAATATTCGGAGCATTTGACCTCCTTTATACCCAAAAGGCGATCATTATCGGCCAGATGATTCTTATCATTCCCATCGTCACCACTTTTACAATCGCTGCCATCAGCCGAATCGACGACCGGTACCGCAAGACGGCTTTGACCCTTGGAGCCAACATTTTCCAGACGGCCCTTATCATTATTCGAGAAGCCCGCTTCGGAATCGTGGCTTCGATTATCGTTGCCTTCGGCAGGGTCATTGCCGAGGTAGGGATCAGTATGATGCTCGGCGGAAATGCCAAGGGTTTCACGCGGACCATGACCACAGCAATGGCCCTGGAATATGACAAGGGAGAGTTTGTCTTGAGCGTAGCACTTGGAATCGTGCTCCTTATGCTAAGTTTCGGGATGAATGTTTTTTTTAATTACTTTCAAGGGAAAGCGAGAGTGTAGCGCCGTGCTATATGAATTGAAGAACTTGATAAAGACCTATGATCAACGAACGGTTTTGAATCTGGAAAGGCTCAGCCTTGAGAAGAACAAAATTCTTGGACTTTTGGGACCCAACGGAGCAGGAAAAACGACGCTTTTGGAGATTATGGCCTTTCTCATCAGGCCCAGTGCAGGTGACATATGGTTTAAAAAAGAGATGGTAAATTTCACCAACGGCAAGCTTATGGACCTGCGCCGCAAGGTTGTCCTCATCCAGCAACAACCTCTCTTATTTACAACAACTGCCTTTAAGAATGTGGAATATCCACTTAAGATACGCAAAACACCAAGGGCAAAGCGGGAGAGAATCGTTAAAGAACTTCTGGATCTTGTGGGAATGGGGATGTTCATGCATGCGAGTGCCCATAAGCTCTCAGGTGGAGAAACCCATCGGGTTGCCATTGCCCAGGCCCTTGCCTGCTTCCCGGAAGTTATTCTTATGGATGAACCTACCGCCAGTGTGGATGTAGAAAATCAGATCAACATCGAGCGTATAATCAAAGAGATTAACCGGAAAAAAGGGATTTCAGTAATTTTTACGACTCATGATATGATTCAAGCATCGAGGCTGGCAGATGAAACCCTGTTTCTTTATGAAGGCAAGGTTGCACAATCCATCTACGAAAACATCTTTAGCGGCCACATTGAAGACGATTCTAAAGGAAACAAATACTGTGTATTGCACAGCGGTTTGAAGTTGCTTGTTTCTTCTAAAAAAAAGGGGCCTGTTCGAATATCGATTGATCCCTGTGCGGTGAAGCTTAACCAAATAGAAAGGGACTTCTCGACGCATAACAGCTTCAAGGGAACTCTTTTACAGCTTACGAACGAACAAAGCAAAGTGCGAGCACTGGTTGATGTGGGGATACCTCTTAGCGTTTTGGTCCCCAAAGAGGTATTTAAGAGCCTTCATTTGGACTTAGGAGAAGAAGTCCGTCTGTACTGCCCGGAAGAGAGCATTGACGTTTTCTAGTTTCAGGGCTCTTGAATCGGCGTAAATCTGAAATCAACATATTCTATTAAACACTGAACTATGAACTAAAATAAAAAATGAACGTCGAACATCCAACGTCGAACATCGAATGACTGTACACCTTCGGTGTTTCAATTTTATAATCTAATAGAGCACTTCGGTCCCTCAGCATAAACTCACCGATATCCTTATTCGACGTTCGATGTTGGGCGTTCGATGTTCGACGTTCAAATTGTTACATCTGAAATTTCGACCGAACTTTCATAACACCTCAAAAATACGTACACAGATCAGGAGTTCTGAATTTAGTTTTCCAGTTTTTGTAAATAAATATTACCCACCTATTCAAGCATCTATGTTTATTCTTCCGAGCCATATTGAAAAATTTATCATTTTTATGCTTTACATGATATTTAGACTGTGTTAGGATTTCGTCTTTTTCATAGAAAATAAATAGTAAGATATTTAAAAGGCTTAATCATGAAAAAGAAAGATATCAAATATTTTAAAGAGTTCTTGACCGGCAGGCTGGAAGAGCTTTTAAGCCATGCAGATGATACGGTCTCAGGCATGACTACTCCAAAGGAAAATTTTCCGGATCCGACAGACCGTGCCGCACTTGAATCTGACCGAAATTTTATGCTCCGTATACGGGATAGAGAAAGCAAGCTGATCAAAAAGATCAAGAAAGCCCTTGCACGTATCGAAAACGAAACATTTGGAGTGTGTGAAAGTTGCGGTGAAGATATTACCATTGAAAGGATGAAAGCCAGACCTGTTACTTCTCAATGTATAGAGTGTAAATCTAAAGAAGAAGCTCTTGAGAAAGCCCTTGGACTATAACAGGCATGGAAGGAATAGACCTCCACATTCATTCGACAGCATCTGATGGTACACTTTCTCCAGCCGAAATTCTCAAACTGGCTCAAAAACTTAAGCTCAAAGCCATTGCGATTACAGATCATGATACTATTGATGGCTCAAAAGAAGCTCAACAGATAGGCATACCACCTTCAATTAATTTTCTAACCGGTGTTGAAATAAGCGCTTCTTCCCCGCCTTCCATCTCCTATGCAGGAAGTTTTCACATATTAGGATATTCAATCAGGCTTGATGATCCACAGCTGAACACAACACTTGCTGTGCTCCAGCAAGCCAGAAAAAATCGAAACCCAAAGATTGTTAAGCATCTTAATGATATGGGATTTGAATTTTCCTTAGA
>JAUWOH010000010.1 GCA_030612225.1 Desulfobacteraceae bacterium | reverse complement strand
GGATTACAGGAAAGATACTGGTGGATAGTATCAACCCAAGTTGGCTGATATTTTCAGAGGGGTTTAAAAAATCCAGGATTAAAAAGACAATAAAAAGGATAACCGGCATCATGATCTCGACGGTCGGGTTGTTATTAACCTCTCCTCTGCTGATAATTACCACTATTGCGATCCGGCTCGATTCTCCCGGACCCGTATTTTTCAGGCAGGCACGCGTTGGAGAGAACGATAAGATATTTTATGTACTGAAGTTTCGCTCCATGATCCAGGATGCGGAAGGCGAGGAGGGCCCGGTCTGGGCGGAGAAAGACGATCCGCGGGTTACCCGGGTGGGAAAGATCATTCGAAAACTACGTATCGATGAAATCCCTCAAATGATCAATGTCTTAAAGGGAGATATGAGTTTTGTTGGTCCCCGGCCTGAAAGACCTGAATTTTTGGAGGAGTTAAAAAAGGAGATACCTTATTATTCACAGCGCCACTCAGTAAAACCCGGGATTACCGGCTGGGCTCAGATAATGTATCGGTACGGCAGTTCAGTTAAGGATGCCCGGGAAAAACTCCAGTATGACCTTTATTATGCCAAGAATATGTCTGCCATGCTTGACCTGATGATAATCTTCAAGACCATAAAGGTGGTACTATTAAGAAAGGGATCAAGGTAAGGGGATTTTGGATAGGCCATGTAGGTTAGTTAGAGGAATGGCTCAGGTCAGGGGGTATATAAGCGCCGGATCACTTAGGGCCTGCCATGTCCGCAAACCCTTTCGTATAAAGCCCTTGCAACTTTTTAAAACCCTTTTGGTTCCGGCTTGTCCGGGTCAGGTAGTTTTAAAACTTGAAATGAAGAAAAGATCAAGACACATTCGCAGATTTATCATTCTCATGCTTGTCACCATTCTATCCGGCAGTATCTTGTTTAACTGCAGCTCAGATCGCACAATCAGGATAAAAATCAACTCATGTCTGGTCAGGGATCGAGTTATTCCACTCGATAGCATAGAAATGAGATCCATGATCATTGTCGCATTTAGGATATTACCCAAAATAGATAACTTAAAAGATCTATATGTAGGCGGCGAGCTCTACCACAATGATAATTTGATATCTACCGAGAAAATTTCAAACCTTGATTCCCTGGGGAATAATCTGGGGTTTGATATCCCTCTATCACAAGGTAAATTTAATTATAATAAGTCTTTTAGTATTCCTGAAGGAAGATATTTGATCATCATTAACTTGTTTGATAGGCATCATCACCTCATCGCCCAGTGCAAAAAAGAATTGAAAAGAAAGCAACTTGGCAGGCGATTCTTCGGGTTCAACAAAGTCCGTGAACAGCCCCGGTATCTGAAAGTGAGTAACGTTGAAGAAAATTTACAAACGACGTTTCAAAAAAGAAAACCGGATGTGCTTAAAAATAAAGATTATGTTATTTTCCGGAAAAACTATCTGGAAAGGGTATATCCGCATACTGAACCTGATGCTTCCGAGTATATTACGTCCATCTCTGCGGAAATTTCTCGAGATGAATACCAGACTCTTACCTTTTCTTTACGAGCACTGAAAAACCTGGGCAAGGTTCAGGTAACAGTAACTCCACTCCAGGGGGCGCATGGCATTTTGGACGCCGATTCGTTAACCATTGGAGCGGTTGGCTACCTCACGGAAGTAGCAAAAAAGGGGAAAGATACAAACGTTGTTTACTATCGCCAGGCTCCAAAAATCATCGAATCCAGGGATGTAACCATTTCTCAAGGGTGTTCCAGGAGATACTGGTTTACGCTGAAGGCCGGCGCCGATGTCGTTCCCGGTGACGACTACCACGGTTTCATTGCTATCAAACCTCAATTTGGCCATTCGAGCGAGATTCCTATCCATGTCAGAGTCCTTCCTCTACGGCTGACCGATACAAACATCCAGTACGGTATGATGATGACCTACGCCTTTTACGAGCTGGATAATGACTTGTGGACCAAGCAGGAAAAAGCCTTGATTAAACAAAGAGGTCTTGAGATTTATAAAGATTTCAGGGAACATGGGATGACCATGATTTATCCGCACTCCTATTTTTATTTTAAGCGCCAGGCCAATGGCCAGCCCGAATTATCCAGCCTGAAGGCCGGTCTTGAGGGCTATAAAAAGTTTTCATTTCCCGGACCCTTTTGCTGGTATTTGGGCCACCTCCTGCAAACAGCCAAGCCTTTTCACCCCGGCAGCATTATCAATTATGACGCCAAGGTTTCAAAAATAAGACTGCGCTGCTTCCTTGAGACGTTTGAAACAATGGCAAAAGAACTGGGAATCTCCAGGGATAAGCTGGTGGTACAGCTTGTGGATGAGCCTGACCGACGGGATCGGGTAGCAGCCGGAAAAGCGTTGAATAGAATCGCCCGGCAGATGGGCTTCAAAACCCTGATAACCAGAAAGTGGCCGGAAGTCGATATCATCTGCACCGGCGCACCGGATAGTGAAGAAGAAGCGCAGAAACTGAGAAAAAAGGGGAAGCAGTGGTGGATTTATCCCAATAGCGCCCTGACCACAAAAAACAGGGCCTACATTCGTTATGTCTTTGGCTTTGGCGCCTGGCGCTGGGGGGTTGACGGCGTAGTTCCCTGGACTTTCCAGATGAGTCAGGGCTGCAACGGCAATCCCTTTACTGTCCTGGATGGTTCCGAAGTAATGGCAGCCTACCCTGGAGTTGACGGGCCTGTCCCTACACCTGCCTGGGAGGTTATCAGGAATGGGATTAACGATTATAAGTACATCTATCTACTGGAAAAGCTGATCTCTGCCGCAAAAATAAGAGGTAATCCCAACGTTTTTCTGATCGAGCAAAAACTTAAGCAATTTAAAAAAGATCTTGGCCAGGGTCCCTGTAACGATGATTACCTTTTCGGAGATTGGGAACCAGGATCTTTTGCAAAAAGGAGAAAGCAGATCGCCGAATGGGCGATCGAGCTTTACCAGATCCAAAGACAAAATTGATGGTTTTGTAAAAGGGTCGGATTCAGTGAATCAGAAATTTATAAACTCAATACGATGCATAATTTGGCGTTATAAAATCCCCCTAAATCCCCCTTTTACAAAGGGGGACTTCGTTGATTCCCCCCTTTGTAAAGGGGGGGCAGGGGGGATTTTTTTCAGTTTGTAAATTTCTGGTTAATGTGTCATTTCGACCTCAGAGAGAAATCCTTGTTCTTCATCACAGGCTTCCATAATTATGAATCAGGGCGCCAAATGCAAAAGTTCTCCCATAAATCTTCAGCTCCCGGTTTCTGAAGCGAGATATTCACTCAAGGGCAACGGCGTTACCTCCCACGCATTATTCATGACGTAAAAACGATACCAGATATCAAAGGTTAACAAGAATAATATCCTGTTGGCCTTTGAGTTATAAAAATTATACCAGTAGACTTTCTTTCCCTGCATTCGCTCATAGTTTGTAAACAGAGCATCTAAATAATCGACCCTGAAGTATTCTCTGATCACCTCTGAATTAAGCAAATAACGGTAGATACGTTTTCTAAGCACCGGATCCTTAAGGAATATCATTACCGGCACAAAGCCGCCCTGTTTGGGCTTTTTCATGATCTCAGGGGGCAGTAAACCTTCCACTGCCTTGCGGTGGAGGTACTTGCTCTTGATCCTGCCTGTTAAGTGATCAAAAAGATTACCTGACCTCTTGAGGTGATAATCAAGAGAAACTACAAAGTCCGCAACCTCTGTATCCAGATAAGATTCCCGCAAAGTCAGATCCAGCATATCTGCCATACGTCCCGATTTCACCATGACATTTTCATTGATGTAATGCCTGATATCCTGGTTTATCTGGGTCTCTCCATAAAGCGCGGCAAAGGAAGTGGGTTTGGTTGATGGCCGATCCGGAAATATCACGGGAAGACCATTTAAAGCCGGATCCTTATGAAGAAGGGCCAGTTCATTCTCATCATACCCGTAAAAATACCAGTTATTTAGATCAACTGTCCGATTCCAGAGTAGACGTAACTTAAAGGCAAGGTTATCATGATCGTAAAAATAGTTTCCTCTTAATATCTTTCCCAGGCCGTATACCGGTTCAAGCAGGTGATATTTCAAAAGGAGGTAACGCAGGACAGCAGGAACCCCGCCCGCAAATCCACCCGTTCCGAATAACTGATCGGTCCCTTCTCCCCCGATTATCACCCTCACCTCTTTTTGAGCGGCCTCCAGTCCGAGGTAGGTCAAAAAGAGACCAAACTCGAAATAGGGTTCCTCCAGATGCCAGATCAACCTGGGTAGATCCTCTATCTCCTCGCCGGTAATGGTATATTCAAAATGTTGGGCATCAAAATGCCGGGCCACGATTCGGGCAAAGGGACGCTCATCGAATGCCGGGTCCTCAAAGCCGATAGAAAACGTCTTTAGTTTTTTATCCGTGCATTCAGCCGCCAAAGCCACATTGGCGCTGGAATCCAGCCCGCCGCTGAGAAGAATTCCCACCTGGCCATCGGTATCAAGTCTCCGGGAGATAGATTTTTTTAAAAGTTCACGGTACGTAGTTACAGCCTCTTTAAGATCAGTAATGGGATTATCCGGGAGGCTGAATCCCCAATAGGGTTCCTCACGCACCTTCCCATCTTTAAAAACAAGAAGACTACCGGGAGGCAGTTTCCTGATCCCTTTAAAAATTGTCCAGGGAGAAGAAATATAAGAATATTTCAGAAAAAGATTCAAGGCCTCGTGGTCAACCTCCCTTCGTATCCCCGGGTATGCCAATAATGTTTTAAGATGGGTTGCAAAGCAGAACCTGCCATTTACGATTGTCCAGTAAACCTGACGGGCCATGCCAAAACGGTCATTTAAAAGAGTGAAAGAGGAATCACGTTGATCCAGGATGGCCAGCGAGAATAGCCCGTTCAACTTTCGAGCAAACCGTGGCCCGTAGCGCCGATAGAGGTAAAGCGCCAAATCCAGATCTCCTTGACAGCGAATATCCCCAGGCAAGCACTCCTGCAATATATCTTGATAATTATGTATCTCGCCATGAATTAAACAAAATGTCTGCTCCTTGCTATTTCCGGCAATCTGGGACTGTTGGCAGCTTGATTCCCGACAGATTCTTTTCATCCCCAGGACGTAGTGATTGTCCCGCACATAAGATATTTTTGCTTCCCCTGAACTATCTTTTTGCAGAAACCCCCCCATGGTGTTAACAAGATCACCGGGGCTATCAATGATCTGCCTAAAGTCAATCAGTCCGAATATACCCTGGCTCATAATCTGTAATCTCTTTCCCAAAGCAGTTCTTTCTTGTCATTGCTTTCCAAAAGATATCCCCCTCCCCTTAATGTGAAAAAGATATTTACCCTTCATTTTGCTACGATAGGGGATAATTATTTTTGCCGTTTTTAACCCCTTTGCCCGGGGTTGAAATCTGATACTGAAAACGGTGCTCCCGTGTTTGGAAATTATCGGTTTGGGGTTTTTCAAGACAGTGAAATCTGTCGAATTATCACCACAAACGATAACATAGGGAACAGGATCGGTTAGTTTCAATTCTCGATGACCAGGATTCTGGATGGTAAATGATCGGATTACTGACCCGCCTTTGACAACGACGCTGCCGAAATCAGTATGGCTGGTCGGATTGGGTATGGAACTGCCATTTTTTATATTCAATCCGTTTCCTTCCACATTGATCTTTTTGAATGTTATGAGTTTTTTGGGGGGTTCTTTGATTTCCGGTGGGGAGCAAATATTTTCATCAAGATTGCGAGCGCTCAGCCGGAAAGGTTTGAGAGTGGATCCAGCCCCTTTTAAATTTTCCCGTGGCGCCAAGACTTGAAAACGGTGAATGTCAAATCGGGCGTTGACGCTGGCGGACAAGACAGCGATTTTATTATCGACAAGCTCCTGATTATCGAATCTGAAGAAACGGGGTCCCGCCTCCGTATGCAGATAGCCGGCGTAACGGATCTTTCCCGGATTATTAGGGTCATTGTCCACAAAGAGACGTAATAACGTACGGCACTTGGTCTGGCGAAATTTTTGCCCGATGATTTTTGTTATCCATTTTGATTTATCGTCTTTTATGGAACGGCCAATTGATATCATTTTACCGGATGCCTCAGGATCGGCAGGATAGCCGATTTGGGCGCCGAAAACCTGAAACCCGCTTCCACCCTTACTCAAATATGAAGACCTCTGATAGACCGCCTCCAGATACAGAGGGGGAGAAAAATCCCGGACACTGGTCAGATTGAAACCACCTTTCATCTCCTTTGAGTAGATACGAAGGAATGAATCATGGATTTTAAACAGAGCTTCTAAAGATTGTTTTTGCCAGACCCGGTTGTCAATTTTATTAAAATTCCAACCGTTATTTATGGCCAAAGGCCAGAAGGGACGGATAAAGACGATCAGTTCTGCGCTGTCCGATCCCGACGGGCCTTTAACGGTCAAGGTTACCTGATAAAATCCCGGTTTGGCAAAAATATGGACCGGATTTTGTTTTCGCGAAGTAGTTCCGTCATCAAATTCCCACAGGTAATTCATAATCCCACCCCTCTTATCACGGGAACCGGCCGAAGAAAAATTGACTTTTAAGGGCGCTTCCCCTTCAAGTTTATCGGCTGAGGCGGACGCAATGACGGAGCATACATGAATCTTTATCTGCTTGCTATTATAGCTGTTGCCGCAGGTTCCGTCCGATGCGATGATGGTAATGCTCTTAGTATCATCGGCTTGATCAGCAGGACAATCCCAGGTAAAGGTGTTTCCATCCAGACAGCCCACTTCCCCCGCCCACTGATAGAGAGTGACAGGAAACCCCTCCGGATCGATGCCGGTAATGTCAAACCCGACCCTTTCTCCTGGCAGGATGATTTGATCCTCAAGACCGGCAAGGGAGGGGCGAAGGTTATTAACTCCATCCGGACGATAGACATTTACAATCGCCGGGTTACTGTCAAACTTGCCATTGTTGGCAATCAACAGGATTGAAGTGCGGCCTTCAGGTAATTTCCTGTCAGACGGCACGATAATCTTGTAAATAGAAGAGTTTTCCTCTTTTTCGATCGAGGTATCCTTGTTGCCGTAAAGTACCTTCCAGCGAAAGGTAAGAGGAAGACCCTGCAGATCATAACAGTCCTCAGTTGAGATACGAAGCGTAACCGCCCGGTATATTTTTTGATGGACAAGCAGGGTGGTCTTGAGCGAATAGATTGTTTCTCCGCCATCGATTTCAATCGTCTTCAAAAGGGCAACAGGCGGGGCCACCGACATACTCTTCGCCAGATTTACCATGTTTCTGAGGTGGGACGTGTCATTGTAGTTGTTATAATAATAGCTGAGTCTGGTATATCTATTTCCCCTGACGTCGGTTTGATCACCCTGGGATTTATATGCTACCCGGTGTCTTAGCTCATTTGCGTATGGAACTTGATATGGAAGACCGGCCTTCCATATATAAAGAAGCGAGGAAGGATAGATGCCGTTGAGTTTTAATTCGGGTTTTAATTCCCTGGGCAGATATCCGCCGGCAATAATCATTTTTGTCAGGGCCATGGTTTCACTTCCCGACGAACCAACCGAATTGAAGAGAATGGGGACAAGGGAATGATATTTATCGGTGGCGCCGCTAACGGCGTAATCTCGGAACGAGATGTGGGCCGGACCAGCGGTTAGGATATCGGCAAAATAGAAATATTTCTCCAGTATTGACATACTTTTTTCGGTATTTGTAATATCGTGACCCATCCCCGTGGTAGACTGGCTGGTAAAATTGACTCCCGCGGAATGGAGGGGGCCACCCTGCAGGTGAATGATGCTGTTATATATTTTTGCGGAATTTTCATACTCTCCTTCCCAGATTGGCCTGATACGGCTGTGGCCTTTATCCCGACTTGAATAGACATCATACCAGAAACCGGCGTATTTTCGCTGGGGCCAGTCCCTGCCCCGATAAGCAAGAAATCGGCCGGGATACTTTTCGGTATCGACATCATCGGGATATATCCGTTTGTTGACCGGTGGCGGGGCAATGGTTTTATTGTCAGGCAGGCTCACGGGGGCGGCATCCAGGGACCAGAGCTTCCATCTTGGAACCTTATGGTAAGGATTTTTGATTTCAGCGCCCAATGCGTCAGAAACAACCAGGAACAACAGGACAATCAGCAAGGAGGCATATAAGCAAAACTTGCTCTGCTTTGGTTTGGGGTTACCCAAATTTTTTGCGAACAATCTTTTCTCTCCCGGGACAGAGAACGATATGGTGTCAGTTCTTGACTTGATACTTATCAATTTGATTTTACTTTAACCATAATAGTCTTCGCCGAGGTCAGTCCTTCTGCATCAGTAGCCACGACCCTTATGGAATGAGCCCAGGAATCAAGCAACCGGGTGTCCCATATATATTACTAACCCGGACAAGACGGAACCAGAAATGCAGGTAACTATTCAGGTTCAATGTCTAGTGGTCAAAGTGTGACCAAGAATGTCAAATACCTTAAAAGCGAAAGTTCAGGAAATTCATTTGATATTTTGGCATCTTTCATTTATCGGTCTTATATTTTAATGTGCGTCCCCTGATTCCCAACAAGATAACGAACCTTATGCTTTTTGAAAAGACTCAACAGTTCTCTGAAGTCTGAATTCGTTAACACTTTTACCTCGGAGTAGAAAATAATCATGCAGCATCTCTGATGCTGCCTCAAAAATGGCGTGATCACCTTGAGACTGCCAGAAACGAATATCGAATGAACGCCCCTCCTTATCCGTGATACGCTGATACCTTTCCTCGATTGATTTCATTTCTTTCTCCTGCTGAACGCTTGAGCTAACCTACCTGTGTGAAAGGCCAGCGAAACACAGGTCAGGTGTGAAGCGCCCCTGGCGCGTCTATCCTTGATTTTCCTGGCATGAAAACTGCCTATCACAGGTATTTTCAGAATCCAACTTATATTTTAATGTACGCTCCCCAATTCCATATATTCTGCAATAAAAGTCAAACGGAGACTTGCCCCCTTTGTCTTTAGTAATTCGTAGCATCTCTTCAGACCAAGTTTAATCAGCTCGGGCCTTTATATCGGCACAAGTAAGTTCATTATCCAAGATAGTCTTACCTTTCTCTGTAACGGTCACGTATGCATACGATGACTCAGTTTTAAAGACAAGCTTGTAGTTCCTATTTTTTCCCTCTATTTTAAGGTGTATCAAGTCCTTGTTTTTGGAGAATGAGATTTTTTCTTTCAAGTTGACTTGGCTTTCTGCAAGAGTGTACTTATCGCATGGCAGCATTACGTGCATGAAAACATCGGTCTTCTTCTTCTCAATTGGTTCTATCTCCACCCGCCAGCAACCGTGTTGCATATAAAAAGGACCAGCGTTAGCTACAGCCTCGCCATGCATAGGCCACTGATTGTATTCAGCATCCATAAACTCGAATGCCTTGGCATTTGCATGATCACTTCTTATAACCACCGTGCCCTCGGGCAGGTTTGGTATACCGTAACGATATGGCGCCATAGTGATTGCGTTCGTTTTCGGATCTATACTCTGAATATTACACCATCCCTCGTAAAATACGTCATCAACCGGCCAGTGGGGATGTCCCAGATTAGATTTAGAATAAGGTTTTTCGGTCTTTCCCAGATACACAAAATCTCCGATTTCAAATCCATCGATATTACTTACAACAATGGTACCTCCGCCTGTGTAAGGTTTTGCAAGCGCAGTCCTTTGCACACCTATTGGATCAGAACCACCCACTATTCGGGTGATGTGCTTTGCGGGCAGCAGAGTACGACAAACCAGGCGGCCATCTGAGGGTCCAAAGTTCCAGCCTCTTACTGTCATGATGCTTGTATCCCTGGATTCAGAGATTCCTCCATGCTTGTTTCCACGAAGCTTCACTCCGTTGGGTTTACCCGGTATTTTTTTGGAATATGGAATTATTCCATCGAAGGTTTCCCTGCCGTCGAGTTCCGGCCTGTAAACCGAATGCAAAAGCCATCTTTTAGGATATTCAGCCTTGGTAGAGATTACCCGGTCAAAAACCACGATATACTCGTCAGGACGAAGAAAGATAGTGCTACGTGTTACAAGTGACACCTTTGGTTTATGATCCTCGGTAGTCACGTGTACGCAGTTATAGGAACGGGTGATATCCGCATGTGTATAATCATAGATCTCTGGCACACTCTCGAACTTAGTAATCCCACCGAGATAGTGTTCAGTATCACGGGCCTCTGCTGCTTTTTTTATGTACCGAACCCATCTTTGTCCACCGTCGTTTGCATATCCGTACCAAATAGGATCTACTTTGTTTTTGTTTAAACTTTCACCCGGCCGGTAGATGAGCAGCGAATTATGGGCCACAGTGCGCGAAGTATAGTTACCACGATGCGAGGTCTCTTCGTATTGACCGCTGTCGATGGCCAACCAGCCTTTCTTGTATATTTGGAAACTTCCCTGGTCGCGGTGATCATGTACGAGGGGATAACTTGAAGCCTTGAACCACAAAAGAGTGCCGGCGGGATCTTCCCAGGAGCTTCGCATTACCACCACACCTCCACCCTCAGGCCGACCGTGGGGAAAATCCGGTTTCATAGGCGGGCCTGAATCGGTAGAACCAAAATGATATGCAAGGGGAAGCCTTACATCGGCTGGTGACTTTGCTTCCACCAACCCATCACGAAAGATGATGTCCCAGACCAAAGGGGGCCCCGCTCCCACCCATCCTTTTGTGGGGAAGGGCCCACCGTAGGGCATAACGTTGAAGTCCTTTTGATACTGGATGAGCCAGTTGAAAACCGCCGCAATGTCTCGGCGACCTTGCCTAGAAGCAACACCCTGAGCCTGGGCAATGTTAATATTGTTGAAGCGGCTGGCTACCGCAGTGTAGCCAATATAACGATAATCGCCGAACCGCACCACGGCTCCGGGCTGATTAATCCGTCCATTGGCACAATCGTATCGCACCTGAGTACAATAAGGAAGCATCTGATAAAGCCAAAATAGGGGGTATCCAGTTAAACAGGTGGTATCTTGATATAGATCGTCGGTAGTCGCGGTATTCCATGCATCCAAAGCCCAGAGTTGTGCTGGATAGGGAGCCTCTCCATACATAGTACCCGAAGGGTAAGCGCCACCTTTGCAAGCGGCTTCCAGAACTGCAAGGTGTTGATCTTTCTGCCAGGAAGCAAAAAAGTCACAATATGCTTTCGCTTTTCTATCAACTACTACTGCCGCTGCAGGGTCATTTGGGTAAATGTCTTTGCCATCACAGTAGAAGGATAGGCCATAGTAAGCATACATCTCGCGTGTGCCTCTAAAACGCCCACCAATAGAGGCTTTCAAAGCAGCTCGCGTCTTGTCGGCTATGGCAGTAAAATTTTTAAAGACCGTGGCACGTTGCTCAGATGTCATGGCTGGGAAAAGCCAGTCATAACAGGCAATAAAATTAGGGGTATGTCTTGCAAAATAGGAAAGATCTCTAGGGGGATGGAGTTGGGTCAGTAAATCGGCGCCTATCGTTCCATAATCGTTGATCGAACGTCGTGAGTAATCATAGCCGGGCACCTCACCCACCGCATAAACAAAAGCAAGGCAAATACAATGGTATACCGAAGGCTCTTTCTTGCCAGGAATGAACTTATCGGCAAAATTTTTCAAAATGCCATAATACCTTGCCTGTGCGCCTCTTCTGTCTGCGCATTGCTTGCGGATGCCCTCCAGCCTCTCTTTAGTCAGGTAGATTCGGGGATGTTCTTCTCGAATTGTGTATTTGGATTTAGTCTCAGTCTCGGCAGATGATGCGCATCCGCATGTAAGTAATACTATAAATACTAAAACAAATATCTTTCTTATAATATTCCTCCCTTCAGTTTTTACCATTTCTTTCGCGCCATCTCCTCTGCGATTTTGCGAAGCTTTCCTGCTTTTTCTCTGCCCATAAGATCTTCATACCAGTTCGGTGGAAGTTCAACCTGATAAGCGTCTATATCACCGCCCTTTTTAAATGGTGTACCCCAATTTGACCCGAAAAATATTTTAGCGCCCGAGCGGTCAAAGGTGGCAAAGGGGTCGTCAATATAACTTCCCCGGTTCACGTGGGTGTGACAGATTCTCCATATGCGCGGTGGTGGGTTCTTTCTTCTCGTCAACTCCACAAGATAGATCGAATACTCCGTCCAGTGGGTCTGTTTGGCGGGGGCCGGATGATAGGTGGAAACCAGACCCCACCCGGGAGTAAATATACAGCTACAATCAAAATGCATCCCTATTGTGTCACTATTCCCTATCTTACCAGTTAATACAATCTCGGTTCCTGTCTCCAGATCACACATGGCATAACAGCCATCGCTTTGCCCATTTGGACTATAAGCGCGACCGCCAGGGTAAAAGATAACTTCCCTGCCTTCGTCATCAAGACCTACATCGCAATGCCAGCCTCCTCCGTGGGTCAATTTCACCGGTGGTTTTTCAAACTCTCGATCGTAGACCAGCATAGGACCAGTCCCCAAAAGCACATGCTTCCCCGAGGGACTCATGCCAACCCAGTTGCCACCACCCTGACCCTCGAAACCTGGTATCGGCAATTCAATCTTACCCACAATCCGATCTTCTACCCGATCGTAGCAAAACACGGCCGCGTGCGCCCATTTATCGCCGCCCCTCGACGCTCTGAGCAAAAAGGCAAAGTACCTGCTGTCATAGGAGCAATCCCCCTCCTCACACATGGTAATACAGGTGGCTCCGGGAAAATCTTCATTGAAATCGTGGATTACCTCAAATCTATCTGTCTTTACATTATACCTGGAAAGTGCAGTTGGTGGTGAACGGTGATAGTAAAGTATATCCGGATCGTGCGCATCCCAGCGGGGCTCGACCGGCTGACTCCAGTTTACTGCTCTTGTACTAAGGGACTTAACTAATTTGAGGCTCTCGACGTCATAGAGGACCTTTCCGCTTCCAAACGAACCATAAAACAGAAGATAAGAACCATCGGCATTGTCATAGTTGTGCTTGGGATAAGCGGGGTGCATATAAGACCCATACCCTTTTTTTGGCCGGAATCTCAGCCTATCTAACTTTCGGTCGCTTATGCGGGTGATCTTGGTGCCAAAAACCGGATCAAAATAAGGCACTCCCTTATCTGGTTTTAGAATACCCGGTTGCTGATAATGCCTGGTTCCAAAGACATATTCATGCCCATTTTTTTTACTATTTATGTCGTACTCGAAATAAATGTCACCCTTATTCTCTGCATCGACCTCGCCCAATCCAATCCCTAAAGCGAGGCATAGAAACAAAGTAGCAGACACTGATCTCAAGAGCTTCATGGCTTTTCCTCTCACTTGTAAGAAGCAATAAAACATTGTTTAATCCTTCTCAACAGCGCTAATCAATGACTCTACAATTATTTTTTCCAGATCCAGGGAAACCTCCAGGGGGGTATCAATATTATAATCATCTTTGTACACAAATGAGGGTTTTCCCTTGTAAGCATAGTGGTGCCAAACAGGAGAAAACTCGGTAATGAGATATTCACCATCACCTCTAATAATATCGATGTTGATCCAACTGGTTTTCAGGTCACGAGCTAACTTTTCAGATAGATTTATAACTTCTTGCGGTATTCTGCTCCACTCCCCTATCCCGCCAGCATCAATATTTACTTTCCATTGGTCTTTGTGAGCCTGGATCCGCCAATGGGATTCAACAACCTTATAATTTCCGACCACAGTCTTTAAGTCCCGGTCCAGTTTGACAAATTTCTGGGCCAAGAGAGGTGGAGAAAGAAATGGATAAGACATTTTTTTGGCTTTAATCAGATGATAATAAAAAATTCTTTTGCTAACCATAACCATAAAATGGCTCGCAGATGCAAGATTAAAAAAGTTGAATGTTGAAAGGTTATAATATGTAAGCAGTTCTTTTTTATTGAAAATTTTAAATACAGATCCCCCGCCGGCACCATATCTGTTTTTGATTACCATGGGATAGCCTAATTTCTCATCCGCTAATCTAACCGATTCTTCCGAAAACAGTGGATAAGTTAAGGGTATGGGATAATTATGGGTTTTTAAAAATAGATATTGCCGGTATTTATCATTGTAATACTTAATGATCACCGGCTCCGGGTACATTTTAAGTTTTGGGTACATTGATTTGATGTGGGCCAAATTGTCATAAACTTCGTAGAGGGACAGGGGATAATTGGAACTGAATTTAAAAGACGGATAATAAATAAGAAAATTAATATTACTATAATCATAATCAATCCATTCATGAGTTGCAAAATCGAGAATAAAACATTGAACTCCGTATTTTTCAATAGTTTTTTTAAAAGATGAAAATCGCTCCTTTGACTTGAACAGGGCCGCATTTAACATAATAGATATTCCTTCTGAAGTAATTCTTAAGGTTTTTTTATAACGGTGGTCTTCCCGGTCAGCGGGCTAATGATCTTGCCGCCGTAGTAAGTTGCACAGTAGTGGTCGAAAAACTTCTCCATTGCTCTTCCTCCGCCTCGAACAGCCCTGACATTTCTATAGCCAGCTTTTATGTAGTACGATGCCAGACCGGCACCGGCAGATTCCTTTGGACCTCAGTAGCAGTATGTAAATATTTCTATTCCTTTCTTAGGGAATTTTGGGAGTTTAATTTGTCCCTTCCGAACCGCTTCTTGATCAATATTAAATGCTCCCAATATATGCCTTCTTTCATACTTTTCACCCCCCGCTTGAATAATGATTGCCTTCCCGGCCTTATATTTAAAGTAGGCTTCGTAGGCTGAAACCCGGGGAACCTCAGGATAATCAACTTTGTGTCTGGTTCTTATTTTCCCTTTAGATGGTATTTGTGTTTGGGCATCAATTTGGACAACCGAAAACAAAAGGATTAAAAAGGTAAATAGTATAGTATAATATTTTCTCACAAGTCCCTCCTCTCCATGGCATCTTGATAAAGTAATTCTTGCTTTTTCCATATTAAATTCCAATCATAACTTTTGGCCAGTTTAAGGGCGTTTTTCCCCAGATTTGATCTCAGATCTTCATTTTTTAGCAATTCAATGGTTTTGTTAGTAAAATCTTCCGGGGTATCGGCAATCAGAATATTTCTCCCGTCACTAACATTAATCCCCTCGCACCCCACCGAGGTGGAAACTATGGCTTTTCCCATCGCCATGGCATCCAGGATCTTAAGCCGGGTGCCGCTTCCGATCCTTATAGGAACCACCATGACGGCTGCCTCATCTAAATAGGGTCGTATATCATCCACAAAACCGGTGACTGTAACCTGCTCATTCCTTTTGGCAACATCGGAAATTTCCTTCGGGGGGGCGGTGCCTAAAAATGTCATCTTTACCTGAGGATGCCATTTGCGAAGCAGGGGATATATCTCCCGCCAGAAATACAAGACCGCATCTTTATTGGTGTGTACATCCATATGGCCTAACCACAAAACCGAATTTTCAACAGTTTTCTTTCCGGTAGATTTGAAAAACTCGGTGTTGGTTCCGTTTGATACAACGAATAACCTGTTGCTTACTCCCATTTCTTTAAGAAGCTGTTTGTCAGTTTCGGACACAACCACACAACTGTCAAACTTGCGCATGGCCGAACGTTCAAATGACCGCAATTTTAACCATTGAATGCCGAGGTATACCTTTTTCAATATGTTGGGCTCAGTTTGAAACCACCGGTAAAGCCTTATGGATTCAACATTATGGTTTACCAGTATCTTCGGCAGCTTCCTAAATTCATTAATATATACGGTCAGGGGAAGCAAATCCACATGCACCAGGTCGATATGTTCTTTCTTGATTATTTCTCTGATCTTTTGCCGCATCATTGGGGCATCATACTTCTTCGCCACAAAAGGAAGGGGGGAAAAGAGATTAAGAAACAGGGATATACCCAACTTAAACCGGGACATATCCACAGGGATTCTGAAAGGATAAACCTCCCGGCAGAAACTTCTCAAGTGCTCCAGGTTTTCCTTTTTGAGCTCATGTTCCGGCTCCTGGATAAAGGTGACGAGGATCACATTATGTTTCTGTGCTGCGCCTTTGAGAATATGATATGTTCTGAGGCTATGACCGCTTATTAACGGATAGGGACTTCTGGTGGAAAGAAATAGAATATTCATGGATACCTTCTAAGTAACTTGTCTTCCGCGACCTTTCATTTTGTCATTCCCGCCTTGATCGGGAATCCAGTTCTTTCAAGCACTTATGGACTCCCGCCTGCGCGGGAGTGACAAAAATAACACGGGAATGACTTAAACAAGTTACTTCCAATTACAATGCCGACGTGTCGGCATAGCAGAGCTTCTAAACAACCCTTTTTTATTTTACAACAATTCCAAATGCTAAAATCCAAATGACAAATATGTGTGTCTTTGTCATTTGTTATTACTGACAAACTCACAAGAAGTCATTTCTGTCATCCTGATAGGAGTTCCCGATACATGGATAGATATTTATCCGCCATCCTTTCAGAGGAAAAGTTGTCCCTCACCCTTTCAAAACCCTTCTCGGCCATTTTGGAAGCGGCATTTTGATCCGACAGAATCCGTATAATTGCTTGACCGATTGCCTCGGAGTCCTTTGGGGGCACCAAAATCCCTGTGGCGTCATCTTTCACCACGTTGGGAATGGCTCCCACCCGGGATGCAACCGTGGGAACTTTGGCGGCTTGTGCTTCGAGAAGGGCCATGGGAAGTCCTTCTTTAAGGGATGGTAAAACAAACACATCAAGGATAGAAAGAATCTCCGGAATATCTTTTCTGGTTCCGGCAAAGATTGGTTTGTCCTTAATCCCCAATTTGAAAGATATTTTTTCCAGGTGGGTGCGCTCTATTCCCTCTCCCACAAAAAGAAATACTGCCTTTGGGAAACTCTCAATCACTTTCGGAGCTGCCTTTATAAGATATTCCTGACCCTTCTCCTTAGTGAGGGAGCCGACAGTGCCAATCACCAATGCGTCCGGCTTGATTTTCAAAGATTCTCTTGCGAAGATTGAATCTTTCTTTTTTATATGAAAATCCCCCCATCCCCCCTTTACTAAAGGGGGGTAAGGGGGGATTTTCATGCTTCGTTGTGGCAGCAAGCCATGAGGGTTAGTAAGTCTGTTTATATTTATTCCATTATCGATTATACGAACTTTTTCTTTATTTATCCCCGCCCGTTCCATTTGTCCTGCAATTTTTTCTGAAACGGCGATTATTTTGTCCGCGCGTCTCAAAATAAGGAAATTCAGGAGACTATAAATCAAAAGCCTGTGTCCCGTTCTTCTCCCATGGTTGGTGACAACCCATCGAATGTTATTGCCTGATAAAGCCATCCGTGCGTAAAAATTACTCTTATAATTATGTGAATGGATGATTTGTATGTTTTCCTTATTTATATAATCTTTGATCATTTGGAGCGTCTTTTTATCCCACCGCCCCCGGCAGGGAAAAATTTGCACATTCAAGCCCTCGGCTGCCGCTGCCTCCGCCAGTTCAAGGTGGGGATTGCGTTGATTCTCAAAAACCCCTATGGTTGCCTGATGTCCTGCCGCCTTGCTTTGTTTGGCAAGCTCCAGAACCACATTTTCCGCGCCCAGAAATCCTGAGCTGCTGATGAGGTGGAGCACTCTGATTTCTTCTTTTTCCATAAATTATGACACGGATTTTCGCAGATAACTATTGACAGGCTCGTAAAAAGTCGAAATATGCACAATTTTGTCATTCCCGTGAAAACGGGAATCCAGTCTTTTCAAGTGCTTAGCCCTCTATGGATTCCCGCCTACGCGAGAATGACAGACTTTTTACGACTGCATCAACTATTTGAGTGTAAACCGAGAAATGAAAGATGCCGGATTTTGATAATCTCCTCAGTTAGCGCTTTATATTTGATGAACTCGTAAAAAGTCCACGCGGTGTCATTCTGAGAAGCGGAGCGACGAAGAATCTCAGTGATATCAAATTCTTCGCTATCGCTCAGAATGACAAAAGAGTGTTTTTCGGACTTTTTACGAGAGCATCATATTTACCATCCTGATAATCTGTGTTCATCTGTGTCCAAAACAATTCAAGATAAGTAATCCGGCAGCAGAGGCGCCAAATCTTTTATGAAATCTTTCATAGTTGATACCGTCGCTTCCGGATCAGAATCAATGTTGCCGTGAATCTGTATCTGCGCACCACTTGGTCTTCTAAAGCTCATCTGCTGTTTCATCATGTGGAGGCGAAACTTCAGGTAATCGTGGGTCATATAATTCCCGCTTACAAAAAAATATAAGATTATCTTCTCCCATTTTGCCCCTTCCATAAGAAGTTTATTGACCCGGAGGTCTTCCGAGGGGGCATCGGACCTTTTAATCTTGAGGGATTGAACGTCTTTTTTAACCAGGCGCGATCCTGTTCCGGTATTGCATGACTCCGGGTTGTGGAACCCGATTTTGTTGTCCGGATAATACACAACCGAGAGAAAGACATGTTTTTTTTTCTGGTTCGTATAATCCCGGCTGAGAATATAATCGGTTTGAAGAATATTTTTGATTCTTTCTTCTACGGGAAAGTCCTGACCATGCCATGACCCAATTGTGAGCGGAAGCTTTTCCAGATCGACCACTGATACATTTTTGGTAAGACAGGCATCGGCAAACACAAATCCTGCTGTTATCAATAGTAACACAAGAATAATCAAGAAACTTTTTTCTCTATTTTTCATCTGAAAATAGCTTCCTTAAAGAGGTTAAATTTCAAATGACAAAGCTCAAATGCCAAATGAATGTCAAAACACAAAACCCCAACCCTGGTATCAGCCTGACTCATTTCTGGTTGCTGGTCCCTCGTTATTCGTTTGTTATTTGCTTGACTTAAATCGCTCCTTGGCAAACTTTGCTCACTTGACTGAGGGTTTGGGCATTTAGGAATTTGGATTTTATTTGTCATTTGGTTTTTGTCATTTGAAATTATTTTGAGCTTTGACATTTGTAATTCTTGGTTTAATGACCTCTGATAATACATACTCCTTCGGGCAATTTGCCGGCATAAGAGTTTCATTCCAATACCTTCATTGTTACAAACAACAAAACCATACTTACAACAAAAACTGCCATTCCGGAAGTGGTATGAAACCAGTGCTCCGGCGATGCCCACTGCCCTCCCCACCAGTTGGCGGCCAGGATCAGGGCGCAAACCCTGAGCATATTAGTAAAGATAGCAATTGGGATGGCGGCAAGAAAGATTGCTGCCTTCTTCACCATAGTGGCTTGGGAAATATAGGCGATTAAAGCCCCCAGAGCTAAGAGGGAGATCAGTGATCGGATCCCACTGCAAGGATCGCCTATCGTAAGGCTGGTATTTGCCAGGTGGATCACGGCTCCCTCCCGTAACAGGGGAATGCCGATGCCTGTTATGCATGTCGCCGCCGCATCGGCAACTATAAGTTTCAGGGGAAAAGAGATAGCGGAAATCGCCCTCATGGGCAATGGAAACATGAAGACAAGAAACCCCAGGGGAAACACAATCTTTCTTGTGAATTCAGCGCCATAAAAGTAAAGGCTGAAGCCTGCCAAAAGCAACAAAATAGAAAAGCCCGAAGTAAAGAATATGTGCGTCCAGACGCTGCCCACATGGATGAGAAGCGCCAGGATCATTAGAATTAATCCTGCTCTGGAGCTCGAAGGTATTACCTGCCGGAGTCGATCTTTTTTATTCCAGATGAGATAAGCGCTGACAAAAGGTATAAGAAAACCGTGTGAATAATGAGAATCCGGATTGGTATAGCGTTCATAAAGCCAGAGAAAGGTTTCATGGTAGGAATAAATAAAACAGGCTATTGACAGGAAAGCCAACACTAAAGAACCTTTGCTTGTTTGCCGGCCGTTTTTGATTACGGATATCGCTTGCATAGATCACCTTTGGCAAATTTGTTTTAACCGCAGACTTACGCAGACAAGTATCTGGCCCACTTAGCCGGATGCATATTCCGGCGAAAACTGCCACCTGTTCCTGAAATAACTTTACCACTTATACCTTCATCCAATTCCCTTGTTGACAGCAATACCAAAGTGGCAGGTTTGCGTCAATGATTTGTGTAGATTTTTCTTACAGAATCTCCTTCCAGTTCTATTCTATGTGCATTATGAATAATACGATCACAGATAGCATCTGCGATAGTGGGATCACCGATGACTTCATGCC
>JAUWOH010000144.1 GCA_030612225.1 Desulfobacteraceae bacterium | reverse complement strand
ATAAAAGGCAAGCCTTGTAAACTTGGTCCCGGGTTTCCGGGAAGCAATATGGATGCGGTGTTGTATGTATTCTATGGTCTCTTTTGCTGTTAAAGGAAGGAGATGAGAGCTTACGTTTATTCTCTGTCCAAGTTGTCTGAGTTCATGGGAGTCAAGCATGTCTTTAAGTTCGGGCTGTCCTACCATGATAATTTGCAGAAGCTTGCTTTGATTTGTTTCCAGATTCGATAACAGTCTTAGCTGTTCCAGGACTTCATTGGAAAGATTCTGAGCTTCGTCAACGATCAGGACTACATTTTTCCCTGAAGCCTTTTTTTTCATGAGAAAGATGTTTAAGATATCGATAAGGTCTTTGATTGTATTTTTGTTCGAGCTGATCCCGAACTCATCATTAATGGTCTTTAAAAGCTGCATTGAATCGAGTTTCGGGTTAAAGATATAAGCGGCTTCCGCTTCATTTTCTATTTTTTCCAGAAACGCCCTGCAAAGTGTGGTCTTTCCTGTCCCCACTTCACCGGTAATCTCAACAAACCCTTCACCCTGGTAAATTGCATAATTAAGATTAGCCATGGTTTCTTCATGGCTCCTGCTCAAAAAAAGGTATGCAGGATTCGGAACCAGCTGAAACGGTCCCTCCCTGAACCCAAAGAAATTATTATACATTTATGTTACTCCTGCTGCTTCGCATGGGTCATCTCTCCCGAATTTCTACTTTCTAATTTCCCCGCTTTCCTCTCGTTTAAGACGGGATCTACGCTCCGCTCCGACAAGTTTCAAGCCGTAACCGGCTTTATTTATTTTAACACGCTGGTGCTAAACCTGCCAATTATTTAAAATATGATTATAAATGGATATCTCCTTTGTGTCAAATTAAGAAAAAAATCAGTTTAAAAGGAAAGGTATAATTGAATACTCGCCTGCCATTGCCGGTTATGTATAATGGTATCTATTCAGTCCACATATATAAGGTCGGCCAGAATAATTCGCATAAAAATACATTGAGGGAACTTCGACATTCGATATTCCTTGTTCGACCTGTCTGCGTGCAACGCATAGGCAGATATTCTGCGGTTAAGATAAAGTACTTACAAAACAGATAGTTAACGAAGCTGCAACGTCACAGTAATCAAGATACTGTTCCCTGTAACTCTTCCAATAGCCGGGATTGTTCTTCCGCCACTTGTTTTGACTGTTTTTCCGGTTTTCCCTGTAGTCCGGATTATTAGTCATTCGGAAAACCTTTCGACTTCATTTTTTGCCCTTGACTTAACCATTTAGATTGACTACTATCTTCTTATAGCGTAGAGGAGGCACCTATATGAAAACCATGGGAATAAGTCATTTTAAATCACATGCCTTAAAAATTTTGGACAACGTTGCCAAAACACAGGAAATAATTATCATAACAAAGCGAGGCAAGCCATTGGCTCAAATAACACCTTATCGTACTTCTGATATGAATTCCAAGCCCGGCAGACTTTCCGACGCTCTTGTTTTTGAAAAAGATATAATTTCGCCATTGGGTGAGGAAATGTGGGATGCTTGCAAATGATATATCTGCTTGATACACATACTTGGATCTGGTGGAACATGAATCCGCAGAAGTTATCAAAAAAGGTCAAAGAGTTGATTGGCAATGCGAAGATGTATGATGAGATGCTATTGTCCGCAATTTCTCCATGGGAATTCAGCAAACTCCTTGAAAAAAAGAGGGTGGGCATTTCATGTAACCCGGAGGATTGGATAAATACCGCTCTCGATATGCCAAAACTCAGAGTAGTTCCTCTATCTCCTGTCTTGTCATACCGCTCAACTGTGCTGCCTCAACCTTTTCATAATGATCCGGCTGATCAAATTATTGTAGCAACGGCAAGGGAAGAAAATGCTGTTATATTGACAAAAGATGAAAAAATTCTTGCTTATAAAAATGTTCGAAGTTTTTGGTAATTATTAAAAAAATAGCGGAACAAAGCAGCAGGACTTGTGGACCTTCCTTGATTATAAGCATGAACCCTTGACCCCTCGAATCCTGGCCACCACCGCCACCGCCGCCACCGCCGCCGGTGCCGATGATGGAAACTAATCCAAGAGCAACAATAAATAATAAAGAAAAATAACGAAAAACCTTTTTTATCTTATTTCCCTTTTTCATGATGCTTCCCTCCTTTGAATAAATTACTCCCAGGCTTCGCCTCTGGTTACGCCGGGCAAGCCGTAATTTATTAGCTCATAGCTGACGTCTGCTCCGGCGAACGATCAACAGGATATACCAGTACGCCGAAAAGAAGGGCTATTGTACCTGTCAGTATTTGAAGTCTGTTTATGAAGACAGTCGTTTCCCCGGATTTTTTGATAAAACCTCCTCAATAGCAATTAAACAGGTACAGTTTGTGCTGATAAATAAAAAAGCCGGATTACCTCTTTTAAGGGCAACCCGGCTATCCTGATCAGCTGATAGCTGACAGCATTTAGCTCATAGTTGAAAAGCACTTTAATCATGACACCTATCAGCTATGAGCCATGAGCTACACGCTATACATTCAGGATCCGTGGCTTTCCGTCCCCCGATCACTCGGAGTTTGGCTTTGCACAAAAATATCTACTTAAAAAGTAGTGTTACTGTTTTTTAAAATACACAAAAAGAATTAAAAATCAATCATTAATAGTCGTTGTCGAAGGTCGCTTCCATAACAGGCTGTTTATGTAATCTCTCAGGCCACTATATACCTGACAAAAGTCAATTGCAATGAAATGGATCACACCAAAGATGTGAAATCCGTCACACTTTTCCCTCGAGACCCTTGTTTTACGTACTATTAGTGTTTATGTGGCAAGATGTACAAGCAAAAATCGTGCAAAATCGATCAAGTCTATATAAACATTATGATTTCAAGCAGATTGATAAGATAGACATGTTTGATTCTTTTACCGCTATGAAAATTATTTCACAGATATTGGGTACAAAATTCCATAATTAATACGGTATCGATAAAAATCAAAATTCTCTTTTGCTTTCTTTCATAATAAATTGTGACCCTTATTTTGATACTTCCTCCCGCCATCCTGCGCTTATTCGAAGACTTATTACGAAACCATCAACTTTTAGCAAACTATCCACAATTTGTTCTTAAGTTTCCTGTTTAGAATGCCGATTACTAAGCTGGAAATGACTGAAAATATTATATGCGAAAAAGGTTGTTAAAGTTTTGCACAAAATTCTAAAGAAAATAGTGCTTATTATCGGTTTAACCGGATTGTTTATAATTTCACTTAGAATCAGCCCTGCGCTTGCTTTTGAAAATGATATAACTTTGAAATCTACGGCTAAGTTTTTTGGTGGCATTTTAGCGGCTCATTGCATACACGAAGGAGCCCATGCCCTTGTTGCTGCAGCATGTGATACCGACCTGGACTGGGAGGTTGGCACATATAATCAACCTATCGGATTTACCGAGTATGCTGATAGTGATTCAAAAGGGCTTGCAATTAATTCCGCAGGCCTGCTGGCGCAGGTTTTAGGATCGGAAATAATACTTCAAGTCGACAGTATTGATAAAAATGATGCCTTTGTCCGGGGCATGATGACCTGGAATATCATAAATCCCATATTATACGCAGCAGATTACTGGTTTATCCGAAGGACAAACCAGGAAACCAGTAACGGCGGATATCAAGGAGACATACAGGGGATTGAATATTATTCAAACGAATCCAAAGCCAATACTTTTGCCATATGTATGGTGGCTGTTGCCACTTTCCAGGGATACCGTTTTATTAAAATCCAATCGTGGGCTCCGGACTGGATGATGAATGAATCATACAGCCTCAATTTCG
This sequence comes from Desulfobacteraceae bacterium, assembly GCA_030612225.1. GTDB lineage: Bacteria > Desulfobacterota > Desulfobacteria > Desulfobacterales > JAUWMJ01 > JAUWMJ01. Next base: position 3,439 of record JAUWOH010000144.1, on the reverse strand, counting down.
ACCTCCAGCATGACGGAGGATTTCTTTTCTCATTAAATATGAAATTCTAGCCGTAAGCGTTCACGGGTTGAAAGGTTCAGAGGTTCATCCTCCCATGGCATTAACCCCATGAAATCAACGGGTAAGGGAAAAAGTGCGAAGCGCTTGACCTTGAACCTTGAACCGGAAACCCTGAACCTGTGAACGGTTACTTTTAAACTTCATTCCAATATATCAAACCTATATACCCCGACCTACCTCTTATTTTTCTTGATTTGCATTTTTATTAATAATATCTTATAAATCATATAATAAATTGGTATGATATTTGCTTTAATCAGGAGGAATAATGAAAAGCCATATTTTTTATAAAATAAAAACAACCCATGGATTCACGCTGATTGAACTAATGGTTGTCATTGTTATTCTAGGGATTCTTGTAAGCTTTATTGCGCCCAGGCTAATGGGCAGGCCCGATGAGGCGAAACAGGTAAAAGCAAGAATCCAGATGGAAAGTATAGAAACGGCCATAAAGCTTTATAAGCTGGATAACGGTATGTACCCGACTACTGAGCAAGGGTTGCAGGCGCTGGTTGAGCAGCCTCAGACCGGAACTTTGCCTAAAAAATGGCGCAAAGGGGGCTATCTTGAAAAAGGAAAGGTTCCGAAAGATCCATGGGGAAATGAATATATATATCTTTCACCGGGAGCTCACGGAGATTATGACATTATTGCATACGGTGCGGACGGCGTGCCCGGAGGCGAGGAATTTGATAAGGATATAAACAGCTGGGAAATAGACGAGTAATTTATAGCCGTTCATAAGTTCAAAGGTTCAGGGTTCAGAGGTTGTCGGTTTTCAACACAAATCTGAATTCCAGCGGAAATTTATAATCTCTGACTGGAAAAGGCATGAAGATAGTACGATTTGAGGATATTGAAGCATGGCAGCTGGCAAGAGAGTTGACTCGCAAGGTCTATGGACTGACAAAAAAGGTCGGGTTTTCTTATGACTTCGGTTTGAGAAGACAAATTCAAGATGCAGCAGGCTCATCCATGCACAATATAGCGGAAGGATTCGATTCTGAGACAAACAACGAATTTGTTCGTTTTCTTCGGTACGCAAAACGGTCTTGTACTGAAGTACAAAGTGAGCTTTACATGGCAATGGATCAACAATACATAACGGTAAGCGTTCACAGGCACCGCAGCTGCACGCGATCAGGGCGACCGCATAGCAGACTATAGCTGGTCGCCCTGATCACGCACATCTGCAGCACCTGTGAACGCTTACAGGACGGAGATTGTGCGACCTTTTTGTTTCGAATGGGCGTGAACGGGTACACATAACGAAAGCTGAGTTTCATGATGTTTATGATCATGCCGGACGTACCCGCGCCACTATTCGTGGTTTTATAAAGTACTTGCTGTCCTATGAGCTACATCAAAAAAAAGGCAACCCTGAACCTATGAACTCTGAACCTTTGAACGGTTACAAATAATGAAAACTGAACAAAACAGCGGTTTTACTCTCATTGAGATTACAGTTGTTATCTCTTTAATCGGTATTATGTTTTTTTTTGCCGTTCCCCGGTTTCGAAATGCCCTGCTGACAGATAATGTAAATAATACTTCCCGGTGGATTATAGGGAAAGTGCGGGTTTTAAAAGAGTATTCTACAAGTAAGCAGAAGCTGTGTATTCTGCATGTAAATATGGATTCAAATAAAATATGGGTTTCAGATGAGACAATGACCCAGGAAGATCTTCAGAAAGCTCATGAAAAAGGGTTTGAAATTCCGGAAGATGTAAAAGTAATCAATGTTGAATATCCGCAAAAGGGGATAATATCTGCCGGGCAGGCGGACATCTGCTTTTACAGAGCAGGCTACTCGGATAAGGCGTTAATTCATATTCAAGGTGACGATGAGCGGAAGATCTCTTTTCTTATTGAGCCGTTTCTTCCAAAAGTAAAATTGTATAAGAAATATGTAGATTTTGAAGATTCATGAATAGTTTTTTAAAAACAGGTTACACAAAAACATACAGGTCAAGCACAGGATTTACACTCCTTGAAATTATGGTGGCGACATCCATAATAGCCATTGTCCTTGTAAGTGTGTATAGAATGCATGCACAGACTATAAGTATGAATTTCATTTCAAGGTTTCAGACAACTGCTCCCATGCTTGCAAAAAAGGTGCTATCGGAGATTGAAACCAAACCGGTTGATGATCTGGCTGATGATTCCGGTGATTTCGGGAAAGAATTTTCCGGTTACAAATGGCAGGTTTCTGTTAAAGAGGTTAAATCTGAGACGCTTGGTGAGATTGCAAAGGACTTAAAACAAATTGAAGTGATCGTATCCTTGAACGAGGACGAGGATGTTTACAACATCAGGTTATACAAGTTTTTCCGGTAACACGGAAACCGGATTTACTCTGCTTGAGATCTTAATTGCTATTTCTATCTTTGCAATCATTGTAACAACAGTGTTTGGATCACATAATTATATTTTTTCAAGCGCTAAAGTTGTTGAAGAAGATATTGCCGCATATGAAATGGCAAAAAGTTGTTTAAGCCGAATAACTGATGATTTTCAGTCTTTGCATGTAAGTTTGCCACCGGAATATACTCCTCCGGATTCAGATGATGAGGAAGATCCTTTCAAAATTACAGGTGAAACAGCTGATGCAGGGGGTGAAAGTTTTTCAAGATTAATGTTTGCTTCCCGTGCCCATGTATCCTTTGAAAAAAACATTCAGGAGGGAATAGCCCGAATTGTCTATTATGTTCAAAAGTCGGACGAAAGCAGATACATTCTGAGACGGGCGGACAACTTATATCCATATGAACCGTTTGAAGAAAAAAAAACTGACCCGGTGTTATGTGAAAATGTCAAATCGCTTGTTTTTAAATATTATGACGAGGAGGGCAGCGAATACGATACCTGGGATTCCGATTCGACTGATGTAGATTATTCAACCCCCAGGGCAATCAAGATAACACTTGAAATAGGCGATGATTCAAGCTTTTTGCCCTTTGAAACCATGGTAACACTGCCTGTGTTCAGGGAAAAAATTGAAAGAGACCTTTGAAAATAGGGTCGTCCGTCTATTGTTGCCGATTGTGGGTTGCAGAACTAAAACAATCGATTTTATATCTCTACTAAGGAAGAAATATAAAATGTGAAACCATATCCTTATTCCTGAAGCAACTGACAACGGACGACTGACTATTGACATTGAGCGGTTACGCTCAATTGGGGTAATATATCACCCAACCATTTGACGAGGTCTTTAATAACAGTGCGTTTTCCTGGAAATAACAAGGGAATGGCCCTTCTTATAACTCTTTCCGTTATAACGGTGTTGATTGCATCTTCACTGGAATTAAACAGAAGAGCGCGCGTTGCCGTATTTTCAGCAGCCGCAGCCAAAGACAGACATACCCTGTCAACC
>JAUWOH010000351.1 GCA_030612225.1 Desulfobacteraceae bacterium | reverse complement strand
TTCCCTTAAAACACCTCTACTTACGTCAAATTCCCTGCTCAACATCTCTTCGTTCGGAAGTGTATCACCTGGTTTGTATTCTCCTTTTATAATCTTCAACCCCAACTCTTCCACCACAAACTCATATAACTTGTAACGCTTATTTCTATTTATCATATTATTTTACCTGCTGTAACTACGGAACCGTTAACAGTTGTCGGTTCACGGTTCACGGTTGTGCCTGGGCTTTGTCCTGCGTGGCCAAAAGCGAAGCCTGGGTAATTTCTTACAAATATCTATTTTCCAATTTCAAGTTTCAAGCCGTGAACGGCTACCCACTTTTTAAAGAATAAATTCAGTACCGGCCTTCCCATTGACCGCTTCTTCTATTTTTTTGATTGAGGTAATAACAGCTTTTTTGTTCCGGGTTTTAACAAACTGCGTGGCCGCCTCAACTTTAGGCAGCATCGAACCGACTGGAAAATGGCCTTCTTTAATATAACGGGTTGTTTCTTTCAATGACATGAAACGAAGCAACTCTTGATTTTTACAGCCAAAGTTAAGCATAACGCCTTTTACATCAGTCGCAATTAGAAAAATGTCTGCACCCACTTCCTCGGCAAGGCGGGCACTTGCTAGATCTTTATCAATAACCGCATCAACACCGTTAAAAGCCCGTCCCTTTCGTATAACCGGGATACCGCCACCACCGCAGCAAATGACAATAAAATCCATATCAATAAGTTTTTGTATTTCCCGCTTTTCAATAATTGTAACAGGTCTTGGAGAAGCTACCACACGCCTATATCCTTTAGATGTTTTCAAAACAGGATATTCGATCCTGTCAGCCTCCTTCTTGCTTAAGCCTGGGCCGATGGGCTTTGTGGGATTGTTAAATGCAGGATCATTTTTATCGACAACCACATATGTAATCAAGCTTACAAGAGGCCTGAAATCGATTCCCATTTCCATCAACTCTTCATCCAGTGTCGATTCTATCATATACCCGATTTGGCCTTCAGTTTGTGCAACCAGAATTTCCAGCGGCAGTTTCGGCACGGCATCACAGTAATCCTGCTGAAGCATCAGATTTCCAACCTGAGGCCCGTTACCATGTGTAATGATAATTTTATAATCTATTGAAAGTCTTGCAATCTGGCGGATCGGAACCTTTAGATTTTTAAACTGCTGTTCAATTGTCCCTTCCTGTCCCTTCCGAATCAAGGCATTGCCGCCCAGCGCCACTAGAAGGATCGGTTTTTTTCGAGTTTGCCTATTCATTTTTTAAAATCAGAAGTTCTTTTAATAAATCCTCTAAAGTCGGTTTGCTGTTATCCTTATACTCGTAGCGAATCCGCATTGTTGGTTTTTCAATGGAAAGAAGCTTAAGCAAATCTATTGGAGTAGCTGACAGAACAAGATCGCATTCGGTGTTGTTAATGGTTGTTTCGAGGTCTTTTATCTGTCTGGGACTATACCCCATTGCCGGTAGCAAAGCACCAATATTCGGGTATTTCTCAAATGTTTCCTTAATTGTGCTTGCAAGGTAGGGGCGAGGATCAACGATTTGGGCCGCACCAAATCTTTTGGCAGCAATTACACCTGCACCATAACTCATCTCACCGTGTGTCAAAGTGGGGCCATCTTCAACAACCAGTACTCTCTTACCCCTTATCGAATCCGGATCTTCCGCAATCACTTTGGAATCGGCTAAAATAATCCTGGCAGAAGGATTATGCGTTTTTATGGTTTTTTTCACCTTTTCCACATTTTCAATACTTGCACTATCCACCTTGTTGATAATTGCAATATCTGCCATAAGCATATTAGTTTCGCCCGGATAGTAAGTGGTTTCATGTCCAGCCCTGTGTGGATCAAAAACAACTATGTTGATATCAGGTTTATAAAACGGTGTGTCATTATTTCCGCCATCCCAGACAATTACATCTGCTTCCTGTTCTGCTTGTCTAAGAATTTTTTCGTAGTCGATACCGGCATAAATAACAGCGCCCATGCTAACCACCGGCTCATACTCTTCTCTTTCTTCAATTGTACATTTATGCTTTTCAAAATCTTTATAGGTCGCAAAACGCTGCACAATCTGTTTAGTTAAATCACCATAAGGCATTGGATGGCGTATTGACACAACTTTTTTTCCCATCTTCTGAAGAATCTGCACGACCTTGCGACTGGTTTGAGATTTTCCGCATCCGGTACGGATTGCACATACTGATATTAGCGGTTTTTTCGATTTAAGCATGGTATATGCAGCACCGATAATTAAAAAATCAGCTCCGGCCGCAGTAACGATGGAAGCTTTGTGCATAACCTCAATGTGCTTGACATCGCTGTAAGAAAAAGCAACCAGATCCACTTTATTTTCTCTTATCAAATCAGCCAGTTTTTCATCAGAATATATTGGAATACCTTTTGGGTATAATTTTCCTGCCAGTTCCGGTGGATACCGCCTGCCGTCGATATCCGGAATCTGCGTGGCTGTAAAGCAAATTACCCTGTATCGCATATTATCTCTGAAATAGACGTTAAAGTTATGAAAATCCCGTCCGGCAGCTCCCATAATTATGACATTTTCTACCATTTATTACCTCGCATTGGTTTCTCGATACTGGTTTCTTGATACTGGTTTTTTGATACTTGATACTGGTTTCTCGGTGCTTGTTGCTCGTTGCTGGTTGCTGGTTGCTTGTTACTGGTTTCTGGTTGCTGGTTTCTGGTCTCTTGATCCTGGATACTGGATATTAAAAAAAGAATGCACCTTATTTAGTCAGGTATCGAGCATCGAGCATCCAGCATCGAGTGTCCAGAATCGAGTATCCAGAATCGATTATCCAGTTTTCAACTGCCCAGCGTGGCTACCATAACCGCTTTAATTGTATGAACCCTGTTTTCAGACTCATCAAATACAAGTGATGCTTTAGATTCAAACACATCTTCTGTGACTTCCATAGCTTCCAAACCGAATTTTTGATAAATCTTTTCACCGATCAAGGTCTCACGGTTGTGAAATGCGGGCAGGCAGTGTAAAAACTTCACATCAGCATTCCCGGTCATTTCCATAACCGATTTGTTAACCTGGTATGACTTTAATAGCTCTATTCTTTCCTCCCAGACGTTTTCCGGTTCTCCCATGGATACCCAGACATCCGTACAGAGAAAATCACAACCCTTTACTCCTTTTGCCACATCATCGGTAATCAATATTTTCGCATCGGTTTCTTTTGAAATTGTCTTTGCTTCTTTCAGTATATCTGAGTCTGTCTTAAGTTTTTCCGGAGCAATTGAACGAAAATCCATCCCCATTTTAGCAGCCCCGATCATCAATGAATTACCCATATTGTTTCTGGCATCTCCCAGATAGGCAAATGTAACCTCGCTTAAAGGCTTATCAGTGTGCTCAATGATTGTAAGAAAATCGGCAAGAATCTGTGTTGGATGAAATTCATTGGTCAGGCCATTATAAACAGGTACTCCCGAATATTGTGCGAGTTCTTCGATTTTCTTCTGGTCAAAACCACGGTATTCAATACCATCGTACATTCTGCCCAACACCCTTGCCGTATCTTTCATCGATTCTTTAGTGCCCATCTGAGAACCAGTAGGCCCAAGATATGTAACATGAGCGCCCTGGTCATATGCAGCAGTTTCAAACGCACATCGCGTCCTGGTGGATGTTTTTTCAAAAATCAATGCAATATTTTTTCCCTTTAGTCTTTGCCGCTCTGTTCCTGCATACTTGGCCTTTTTAAGGTCATCAGCAAGCTTAAGCAGGAAATGTATTTCTTTGGGAGAAAAATCAAGCAATTTAAGAAAACTCTTCTTTTTTAAATCAGGTGTCATTTCCTATCCT
>JAUWOH010000244.1 GCA_030612225.1 Desulfobacteraceae bacterium | reverse complement strand
TTGGTAATGGATATGCTCCACCCGCAAATCCTGATACCACCATTGATTATCTTTAAAGAAAATTTTTGCATGCTTTCGGCTGATAAAATCATGGGAAATTTGGATATCATTATCTTTGGATCGTCCAATTACGTATTCACCCGGCTGAAGGTCTTTTTGAATAATTGACATTCCAAGGTAACGAATTATGATTTTCATGTTTTTACCCTTTCTTTTATTTTTGCAAAAATTAAACTATTATAGATCTTATCCAAATTAGTTGGAGAAGAGGATTCGGGGATTCAAGGGGTCAAAGGTTCAAGTGAATGCAAACGGCTTGATACAGATGACATAAACACTTCCACCTTCGCTGCGTATGTCTATATAAAAAGACGGTTCCAAGAGTCAGGGATTTTTCAGTATGTATTTGCTTTTCGGTCATTTTCACTCGAGCCCTTGGCCCCTTGAATCCTTGAACCCTGATCAATCGACCAACTCTTTGGGAGATGATCCACTATTATTAACAGTACCATTCTCTTATAAAATGTAAATGTAAAGAAGTTATGCAAAAATGTCAAATAGATCTTATTTGCAAACACCTTAACCGGTTGGTGGGCATAAATACTACTCCGGGCCTCACTCTCTGGCCCAATTACTACTGTCATCCTGATGAACGTTAATTTTGTGTCTGTTTTGGCTCAAACTTAAAGGGTCTTCCTGTTTTGTTAAATAATTCCGGGTAACCTTGCGAACCGGTAAATGCGAAACCAAGGCAGGTGGTCTTTAACTTCGTGTTTTCCTCTCTCAGGTAGAATGAAGCGCCATCAGAACATGGGTCAAAAATTATCCCTCTGATTTGTATTTTCTTGCCGATATAATCGTTTATTGAATCTTTCCTAGCCGGCGGTCCGCCCATACTCTCAAAATCCTCACCAGGCCCCAAGGCTCTTGCCATCTGGTCAAGTAAAAAAAGGTCCCAGGAAAGGATGGCATATTTGCGGTGAGAAGAATCTTGACTAGTACTTTTTGATTTAACTTTTTCATAAAGATGCACATGAATAAAAAATTTTCTAACGAGAATACTGCTTTTATAATACTCAAAAACTTTTAACTCCCCAAAAATATCATAAACAGCACTGAATTTTCGATTTGTCTCAAGAAGTTCCTCATTTGTGCGTGATTTGATTCCTTCATCAATAGTAAAACAGCCCACAACCATAAGCGTTGCGAATATGCTGAGAAAACAGAAGAATATTCTTAACAGTTTTTTTGTCAAATTTAAATCCACTATAAACTTCTACAAATAGTGTCTGAATAAAAAGTCAAGGCCTCGGTGCCGAGCCATGCTTATGGTTTGACATATTACGTTTATTATCGAAGAAAGCCTTCACATTTTTAGGGATCCAGGTAAATGCGAGGCGAACGCTGATCTCAGATAAAGTAGAGTCCGACTCATCAAAGGATACTACTTTGGCATATACTTCCGAGAGTCCGTTAACTTCCTGTGGCATCAGCAATACCTTAAGATTTGAGTAAATATCCACTTGTCCCTCCAATGAAATTTCGGCGGAAGACTCGGCAAGGCTTACGATATAGCCTGGCATACCCGTTTTTGACACTGTTTTACCTTCCAAAAGGAAGCAGGTAATCGGTAATGGTGGTTTAATGCTTGTAAATGTTTCTGTTGTTTTTTCTATCAGTGCAACCTGATATTTTCCTCCCATGCCGGACACATCGTACAGGGTTACCGGTTGGTCGATGCCTTTAAATTGGACCTCCATAGTTCCACAAACTTTTGCCAGTGACCTCACTTTTTCATAGGTGCTTGGGCTAATCAGGATCTGCCTGCTAACAGTGTGGGATTCGATACGAAAGGCGATATTGATCGGAGCGCCGATTGCGCCGTATTTTGCTCGGGTTTGGGAACCGATATTACCAACGACGACCTCCCCGCTATTGATCCCAATACCCATTGATAGTTCAGGAAGGTTGAATCGCTGTTGGTCTGAATTTAGTTTTTCCATCGCATTCTGCATCTCAATGGCACATGCTATAGCACGTTCCTCGTCATCGCTGCCAGCCAAAGGCGCGCCAAAAAATACAAGAATGCCATCCCCCTGGAGTTCGTCAACAGTTCCGCGATAACGTGCAATGATTTCCACCATACGTTCAAAATAACGATTGAGAATCGGGATCAAATTATCTGGAGATAAGCTTGAGGACAGGGAAGTAAAGCCTCGCAAATCAGAAACTAAGAAGGTGACTTCCCGGCTCTCGCCACTCATTTTTAAGCCCTCAGGGGAACCAAGCAGTTCTTCCACTACTTCATTGCTCAGGTAGCGACCAAATGTAACTCGAATAAAATTTCGTTCTTTCTCTTCATTGATATAACGATAAACTACGATAAAGATGAAGGCAAAGATTACTATAAGCAGTGGCCGTAAAATATGAAAAATGAGGCTTGCATAAAAAAAGAACAATGCCGCGAGAACAACGTAGCCTCCTGCAACTGCAATGCTCCCGAGAGAAAAGGGTATGGATGAAAACCGGAGCGATAGCATCAGAATTATTAGGAGAAGGGATAATTCGATGAGAAGCATTTCGAAGTCCGATACTTCCCTTAAAAATGATTCCGTCAAGATTGTGTGCATCACATTTGCATGTAATGCGCTTAAGGGGAAATTGGCATCGGTTGGAACCGGCCCTACGTCCACCGCTCCCGTGGAGACTTCAGATATTACAATGATCTTTCCAGACAGCTCTTCCTTCCACATCTCCATTTCATCGCGGTCCTCTGAGGCATAAAAAATATCGGCAAAATTATAGTGTTTCATCCTATCCCATGGACCTATGAAATTGATCACCATATTACCGTGTTGGTCAATTGGAATAGCGATATCATGACCTGCCGCCGTTCCGGGTCGTTTGGCATTTTTCATAGTAATCGTTTTTCCCGGTTTGACCACAATACTTTCCGGCGAGACGCCAAGATAGCCACAGATTGCCCTGAAAGCATAGCTGGGATAGAAGGCGTTGTTATAACGAAAAAGGAGTGGCAGGCGACGAAAGACACCATCGTGGTCGGCCTTAAGGTTCAGGTATCCCTGCCCCCGTGAGGCTGAGGAGAGAGCCGGAAATGTGGTAAGTGGATTCACCCCTGCATAGAATGCTTTGGCATCTCCTTTTAAAATCACACACCACTTCGTCCTATCGAGATATTCTATAGCGCTTGCCTTCTTGGGTTCTTCGTACCCCTGATCAGCTTCTTTCAACAATTCGAATGCCAAGCCAAAGTATACGTTCCCAGCCTTTGATGTGGCATTAATCAATGCATTATCATCCTTATCATTTGAACGAGCAGCGAAGATGAAGTCGTACAATTGAGTAGACACGTTCATTGCGGTCAGATTGCGGATCAACCGTGCATGATGAGATCGATTCAGATAATGATTGTTGAGCTTATGGATTGTGGTTTTATTAATATCCACATGGACAATGATATCGTCATAAAGTGGTTGAAGACAGTCTGATGTTGATCGGAATAGAAAAAATCGATCAATAATCTTTGCATTCCATGTCTCAAACACGCTTGGCAGTAGCAAAAAGCAAAGATGTGCCGCAACAAATGCAGCCATGAGTAAAAAGACCGTGAACTGTAGATTTCGTTTTCTATTGGTGTTCAATCGTGAACGTCCTGCTATAGAAATTAGTAGCATTGACCTCAGCCGCAATGGGGTCAATATCGGGTAAGCGTGTTTTTTTGTCTTTGATAACCCCACGGACGGTACCACCAATCCTCACAGGACGCTCAGCAAGTGTGGCAAATTTTTGATGTTTCTTCTTTACCTGTCGTATTTTTTTTAGGATCTCTGCGGCGATCCCTGGTTTCTTTTTGGTATCTGCACCAATATACTCCATGTAAAGGCCCTCAAAGGCTACCAACCGTTTTGCCGAAGCAAGCAGATAGAAGGTCTCAAGTCCTGTCTTCTCATCCAGCTCAAACCATCTGTTCTCTTTCGGAATGTAGTATTTTTTTAAAATCTGGTAGTTGGCGTCAAACTGTTTCAAATCATAGGGAAATAGCATGGCCACTTCCCCCGTCCCGGTATGATAGATCAGATAGACAAAGCAGTGCTCTTTCAGTTCCACAAGCATCTTCAGTTGATCGCCGGTTTTCAAAACGGTATCACGGGTAATGGCGACGAGCCTTCGGTCGTTATCTGCGCCGACTATAGCTCCAAAGGCCCAGCGAAAGCTGATGTTTTTTTCTCCCTCTTCTGAAAACGATAGGTTATCATTAAAAAACAGAGAGAGGATGGATAGAATGACGAACAGTATGATGACCCTTAATCTCAATGCATCCATGTATCATGTACCCCAAAAATGGATTTATGTTTAAAATGCATATTTGATTTATTCCCAAAAAACCCCAAATACAGCCATTGCCGGTTACGCGGAGGCGGGACGAAGCAATCTTATACAATTCAGGTCTCTGAAAATGAAATGATAATGCTAAAAATTCCCTTTTTGAGATCGAAATAAGGGAAATTTTAAGGTTGTGCAATAGAACCGGTTGATTCCCAGAGACCTTTGAAAAATGCTAATTTTTGTTCGAGTTCAAGGAAGACGAAAATTTTAACCACAGGAATACATGGAGTATTTCGAGGGTTACAATTTGAGCCTGACACAGAAATCGGACAAAAAGTGACGTTTTGCAAAGGTCTCTCCCAATATGTAGTGGGACCGGAAACCCAACAGTAATTTTCATTATCGTAAAAGCGAGTGGGATTAAGATATCGTATAGCTACTTTATTGTCAATACGGGATTTTGGGCGTGTTAATGGTCTGGAATGGTCTGTTGACAATATATCCGAGATCTGGTAGTTGTATTCTTGTTACCGCATTTAGATGAGAATGGGCAGTTCATAACAGGGGATACCACATACTATGATCTATCCTGCTATCGTACACAAACCGAGATTTCAGCTTAATCCTTTTTCAAAAAGCAAGTTCTTACCAAAATCAAAAATATTAATAGCAAGTTACCGAAAGAAAAAAATAACAGATAATTGTTTCGGAGATTTGGATATGAAAGATCATGATGGTTTTACATTAATTGAATTAATGGTTGTAATTTCTATCATAGGAATCCTGGCTGCCATAGCTATTCCAAACTTTATAAAATATCGCGACAAGGCATTCCTTTGCGAAGGGCTTGAACTTTCCGGTCCTGTAAGAAAGGATATTATCGAATATTACGACCACAGAGGC
>JAUWOH010000181.1 GCA_030612225.1 Desulfobacteraceae bacterium | reverse complement strand
CCTTTCGCCATCACAGATCATAAGCATATCCGAAGTCAGCTTCCGTTCATTCATATCAAGAGTTGTAAACAATTCACCTTCATTTGCCCTGCGGACAACGATTCTGTTTTCGGCAAGATGATCGTAGTCAAAAGCGTGAAGTGGTTGGCCGGTTTCCATTAAAACAAAATTGGTAATATCTACAATGTTGTTTATCGGTTTCATGCCAACAGACATCAGGCGATCGGCAAGCCAGAAAGGAGAGGGGCCGACGGTAATATCGGTAAGGAGCCTGGCTGCGTATCGCGGGCAGTGTTCAGGGGCTTTAATTTTAACAGAGGTAAATTTGGTAATATCATTTTCTGAGTCAGAAAGGCTCATATCCGGGTATTGTATCTTTGTTTTTTGAATACCACATATTTCCCGTGCGATTCCGATCATACTGAGACAATCGGGTCTGTTTGGAGTAAGATCAACTTCGATAACAGCGTCCGAGAGCTCGAGCGCTTTTGATAATTTTTCACCCACATTTAAAGATGGGCTTAAGATCATTATGCCGCTTTTGTCTTTTCCCAGTCCTAACTCGGCTTCACTACAAATCATACCTTCGGATTCTGCATCGCGGATGATGCTTTTTTCAAGGGTAAACCCGTTGGGAAAGACGGTTCCCGGCAGGGCCACCGGGGCAAGTATATCCCTTGAAACATTAGGAGCGCCGCAAACAACAGCAAGGGTTTGAGTACCCACGTCAACTTTTACGAGCTTTAATTTATCAGCATTCGGGTGAGGTTTGATTTCAATAATCCGGCCGACAACAACTTTGTCCAAGTAGCCAAACCTGTTGGTGACCGCCTCAACTTCCAGTCCCGCCATGGTAAGGGCGTCTGCAAGAGAATGGACATCAATGTTAATGGACGTATAATCCTTTAACCAGCTTAAACTTGCTTTCATACTAAAACTGCCTTAAGAACCGTAAATCATTATCAAAATATTTTCTGATGTCGTCAATACCGTATTTCAGCATTGCAATACGTTCCACACCCATGCCGAATGCAAATCCGGTGAAACGGGACGCGTATCCGACATTTTCAAATAGCGCAGGATGAACCATTCCTGCGCCAATTACTTCTATCCATCCTGTTTGTGAACAAACCCTGCACCCTTTGCCTCTGCATATAACACATAAAATGTCTACCTCAGCGCTCGGTTCCGTGAAAGGGAAGAAGCTGGGACGAAATCTGAGGCTTATCCGGTCGTCAAACATCCTGTGAACAAAGGTTGTAATTGTTCCTTTTAAATCGCCAAAGGATACGTTTTCATCTACCAGAAGACCTTCAACCTGATGGAACATGGGAGTATGCGTAAGGTCGGAATCGCACCGGTAAACCTTACCCGGAGCTATGATTCTCACCGGAGGAGTCTGTTTTTCCATTGTTCTGATTTGAACAGGGGAGGTATGAGTTCTAAGGACGATGTTATCTGAAATATAGAACGTATCCTGCATATCCCTTGCCGGATGATTCTTTGGTATATTCAAGGCTTCAAAATTATAATAATCTGACTCAACTTCCGGTCCTTCAACAATGTCAAATCCCAGATTCGTAAAAATATCACACATGAGCTTGGTGATTTGCGTGATGGGATGCACGGAACCCGCAAGAAGTGTTCTTCCGGGCAAAGATACATCAATCCTGTCGCCGGTAACAGTATCCTTGGTTTTAAGGCGGTTTAAGGCGTCTTCAAATATTTTTTCCAAAGCCTTTTTTGTTTTGTTGGCCTGTTTCCCTGCTGCCGGCCTTTGTTCAGGTGGAAGCTTTGATATATTTCTCAGAAATTGAGTAACAGCGCCCTTTCGGCCCAGATATCCGACTGAAAGCGCTTGAACAGCTTCAGCCTCCGAAGCGGCTTCAAGCTCATTTAAAGCTTCCTGATGAATTTGTTCTATTGTTTTTTCCACTTTTTTTCTAACAAATAGCCCGGGTCGGATTAAAAAAAACAGCAGTAGGCGTTCACAGGTGCTGCAGCTGTGCGTGATCAGGGCAATCAGCTATATGTCTGGCTACGCTGGTTGTCCTGATCGCGCGCAGATGCGGTGCCTGTGAACGCCTACTCGAAGTGCTATATCTGTTGTGATGCCAGGTTGGCTATTTTTGAAAACCCGGAAGGGTCGGACACGGCAAGTTCGGCAAGAACTTTGCGGTCGAGCCTGACATCGGCGAGCTTTAACCCGTGTATAAATTTGCTGTAAGGCAAATTATTCATACGCGTTGCAGCATTAATTCGGGCGATCCAGAGCCTTCGAAAATCTCGCTTACGAACTCTGCGATCCCGATATGCATACATAAGTGCCTTATCTACAGCATCTGCGGCGGTACGGAATAATTTACTGCGTCCCCCGCGAAACCCTTTGGCCAATTTTAAAACCTTTTTTCGGCGCTTTCTTGCTTTAAAACCTCTTTTTACACGCATTATGTTTCTCCTTACCCCGTCTAAAATGGATAAAATACTAAATGATGACGATTTCGTAAAAAATCAAAAAACCACTTTTTATGAACCGTTTTAAGTTTTAGGATTTAAGTTTTAAGTCTCTATTAAAACAGATAATATCATAAACATAAAACCTAAAACTTAACACCTAAAACCTGATGAATTCAACTTTTTACGAATTCATCAAGGCTAACCATTCGGGAGCAACAGTTTCAGTTCCCTTCTATCAGATTTGGCTATAATCTGACTTTGTCGTAAAGAACGTTTTCGTTTGGTAGTCTTTTTTGTTAATATATGACTTCCATGGGACTTTGAAAAAACAAATTTGCCGGTCCCAGTTTTTTTAAAACGCTTTGCTGCTGCTCTATTTGTTTTTATTTTCGGCATGTTAGCTCCTTTGTAAAACATAGATGGCGCGAGCAAACATAATCTATACGCCCACGCCACTTTTTATTGATTCGTTTGAAAAAATATGAAGATGGCTTAAATAACAACTCTTATAATAAGCACTATTTTGGTGCTAAAACCATAACCAAAGTCCGCCCCTCGAATTTTGGGCTTAGCTCAACTACAGCAACATCATCTGTTTTTTCGACGATTTGATCAAGAACTTTCCTGCCCAGCTGGGAAAGCGTTATTTCACGGCCTCTGAAAATAACTGTTACCTTCACTTTGTCTTTTTTTTCAATAAATTTTTTAATGTGGCCAATTTTAACCATCAGATCATGTTCGCCGGTCTTTGGACGTACTTTTATTTCCTTTAGTTGAAATATATTCTGTTTCTTTTTTGCTTCCTGTTTCTTTTTTGTCTCTTCATATTTGTAACGGCCATAATCCATTATCTTGCAAACAGGAGGCTTTGCATTGGGGGAAATTTCAACCAAGTCAAGGCCGTGGTCAGCAGCAGTTGCAAGGGCCCTGTACGTCGGGATAATACCGATTTGATTACCCTCGGGATCAATTACCCTTACCTCCTTTGCTCTGATGTTTTGATTTGCGTTTATCCTGTTTGAAATGGCTGCTCTATTTGTTCTTCTGTGTATAGCTATACCTTTACCCCCTTTTGTAAATATGTTAGCTGATTTTGTTTGGAACAGGTTGAGACCTTTGAAAAATGGTGATTTCTGTTCGAGTTCAAGGAAGGCGAAAATTTCAACCACAGGAATATATTGAATATTTCGAGGATTGAAATTTGAGCCTGACGCAGGCACTTCAGTGAAGCTTCAGCGCTAATCGGACAAAAAGTGCCGTTTTTCAAAGGTCTCAGGTTTTAACCAATTCCTTAGCCAGTTTGGATAGTGGCATATATATAACAAGAATAAGAAAAGCAAGAAAAAAAAGCAAGAAAAAAATTTTGTGGAGCCAATCATTGATGAACTCGTAAAAAGTGTTGCCGATGGCGCCATCAATCATTGGCTGAGTGTAAAAGTTTCTAAAAGACTATCTTGCAAATAATTAATTTCAGGATTTAAAAAATAGGTCTTAAAAAGCCTTAAGCTCTCACTGCGTAATATGTTTGGGACTATTGATATCCGGGTATTTTTATACAAAGGGGTGAGTATCGACAGGTCACAGGATGTTCCGCCACCCATTACATCTTCATAGGCGTAAACGATTTCGCCAATGCCGCTTAATATAAGAGCGCCATAGCACATAAGGCATGGTTCCAGGTTGCAAAAAACCGACACTTTGCCTTTTTCAATATCTTTTTTATAGGCAAGTTGCTGCAATGCAATTATTTCAGCATGATCTGTTTCATTTATAATAGTTCCTTTTGAATGAGTTCGTGAGCCTGACACCAGCACCTTGTTTTGATACACCATCACACATCCCACAGGAAATTCGCCCTTTGATAACGCTTTTTCCGCCAGGTTTAGAGCTTTCCTCATGAAATATTCATAATTCATATAATTTTAACGCCTTTTAAATTCTGATGAATGCGTAAAAAGTTGAATTCATCAAGTTTTAGGTTAAAGATTCAAGTTTCGCACCCTTTAGTTTATCCAAAGCCATAGACGGTAACGGAAATCAGGGGTGCGAAACTTGAGTTAATAATATTATCTGTTTTAAAAGAGACTTAAAACTGTAAATGTTTCGTGAAAAGTTGTTTTTTACATTTTACGAGTCCATCAATTCGGATAACAGAAAAAATTGCCGCAAAGCCATAGAGAAAAATTGGTTGCAAATTTCATCTTCGTGCCTTGTAGCGATAGTGTTTTCCCTTAAAAAGCATAAATTTCATTATTAAGAAACTAAAAACTATAATCAAACAGTTTTTACTGCATAGCAATTCCAGCTTGACACATAATGCTTATTCCGCCTATAATTTCTTGAATCTTTGATATGCTTTGCAGTTTTCAGTCATTTTCGTACAAATACATAAATCGAAAATTTTTCGACAGTTCATTGAGACGGAAAGGAGGACTCAAATGAATATTCGGATAATCGTTTCCCTTATGGCCGTATTGTTATTTGCCGGATCTGCCGTGGCAGATGGAACAGGTGGACGCCTTGTAGAAGTGAACGGAAAAGTATGGATACATGCCCCAGGAGCCGATAAAACCATAGCCAGGGCAGGAATTACACTGGCACCTGGAACAAAAATACTTACCGGTCCCGACGGGAAGGCGGAAATATCATTAGAAGATGGTTCTATTATAGTTGTCCAGCAAAATTCCTCCATGGTGCTTTCAGGCATCAAACGTCAAAAGAAAAAGAAGACGTCAATCCTGATTTTTTTTGGCAGGATCTGGAATAAGGTCTCCAGTGCTGTCGGAGGCCGGGCAGCATACGAAGTCAATACGCCTATTGTTGTTTGCGGAGTTCGTGGAACTGAATTTGAAACTGCGGTTGCTGACGATGGTTCCGTGCGTATAAGGGTGTATGAAGGCACGGTCGGTGTAACAGGCAATGGAGAAGGTAAGACAGTCAATAAAAACCAGGAAATTGACGCCGACACAGACGGAGTGGGTAAAATTCGCAGTGCCAAAGAAAAGACCGATTGGGAGAAGTGGCAAAATGAAAAACGAGAGCGATTGAAGACCAATGGCCGAAGTATTATGGATAACGTTAAAGATCGGATAATGGCTCGTAAAGAAAAGCTGGAAACTCTAAGGGCCAGGCAAAAAGATATAGAAGAAAAACGTAAGCTTGCCCTGAAACGTGCGCAGGAGGGTGATCAGGGTGCCATTGAAGAAATCCGGCAATATAACGAAGAACTCGTAGCCATTGCAGATGAAATTGCCGATATAGGCGATGCTGCCGGTTGCCAGTTTGGTCTTGTGGATCACTTTGCGGATTTGGCGACCGACCCGCGTTTCCAGATGATCGATGGCAAGTATGTTGAGGCCGAAGCAGCCGGCATGCGACGTATCAAGGCAATGTTCGATAAGATGATTGAAGAAGGTACTGATATTTCCATGGAAGCAATGGAGAAGATGCTTCAAGAAATGAGTGACGGCAAGAGAGGTAGCCTGAAATTTGATAAGGGTTCGTCCAAAGAGGACCTTTTTGGAAAACCAGAATAAAGAATGGTGGCATCGTTTTATTCAAAGATTTTCAACTAACTAAATCATAACCTCTTGATATAATAGACAAGTTATTTTAATTAAAAATCAAGTTTATGAGTTTTTTTTGAACCGCAGAATATCGAACAAGGAATAATGAATGTCGAAGTAAGGTATTCTATCAGTTTTAATGTTTAAAAGATAGCTTGCCGGGGCATAGCCGTAGGCGACGCCTGGAGCGCAGCGATTCAATACTTCGTCATTCGAAATTCCTTGTTCGATATTCGATATTCAAATGATTGTATTTAGTATTTGCAATATCTTTCAAACACCTAAATCATAGCCTCTTGATATAATAGACAAGTTATTTTCGGTTACAGTACCGTAAAACATCATATTATAGCTTTTTTTGAATACAACTGAGAATAAATGTAATTACAGAGAGCAACTTCCGTCAATTTCAAAAGCATAGATTATTCTTGACTCCATTTCAGCCCGCCTGGAGGAG
>JAUWOH010000025.1 GCA_030612225.1 Desulfobacteraceae bacterium | reverse complement strand
ATATACTTTTTTTGCCGAAAGATTCCAGGGTTGCGGCAAGCTCGCCCAGTTCCATCTTCTCGCGAGTATTTACTGCCTTTATAAGGATAGGAAGGTTTACGCCGGATATTACTTCAATGCGCCCTTCTTCAAGAAAGGAATAGCTTAAATTTGAAGGGGTACCTCCAAACATATCCGTTAAAATCAGTACGCCCTCTTTCCTGTTAACCTTTTTTATTTTTGCGGCGATTTTTTCCCGCAATTTGTCTACATTCTCATTCAAATCTATTGAGACGGAAACAGTAGCTTCGGGTTCGTTGCCTATAATCAATTCAGAAGCTTCAATGAATGCAGCTCCAAGCCGGCTGTGTGTGACTATAACTATACCTATCATAAAAAATCTGCCTTTGATAGCCTGGTAAGGCTATCTTTATGGTTTGCGGTTACTTGTCGATATCTCTGTGTTTGACCTCAATATGCTTTCGGACTTTGCTGATGTGATGAAATATATATCGTGCAATGGCTACAGAACGGTGACGGCCACCGGTGCAGCCAACTGCAATTGTCAGATAAGCTTTTTGTTCTTTTTCATACAAAGGGATTAAATAGTCAAGAAAATCAACATATTTATTTAAAAATAACCGTGTTTCGTTATTATTAAGTACGTGATTTTTTACTTCCTGTGTTTCTCCATCCAGTTCTTTAAGTTCAGGAATAAAATATGGATTTGTTAGAAAACGGACATCAACAATCAGATTGGCGTCCAGCGGAATACCATACTTGAAACCGAAGGAAAGTATGTTTATCCGCATTGGCGCCGGTTTTATGGCTTTTTGTGCTATGAGTAAAATAATTGACTTCAGCTCGTGAACATTATAACCGGACGTGTTGATTACGGTGTCACTTGCTTTTTTAAGTCCCTTGAGAGCTTTCTTTTCGGCCTTAATGTCGTCCAAGAGGCTTTTGCCTTGAGAAAAGGGGTGTTGCCTCCTTGTCTGGCTATAACGTTGCAAAAGTATTTCTTCGTCAGCTTCCAGAAAAATTATTTCAAATTTATAGCCTTTTTTCTTAAGTGCTTCAAAGACAGGCATATATTTTGTAAGAAAGCCTTTTTCTCTCAAGTCCATCACAAAAGCAATGCCTGCAATTTCGAAGTCGAATTCTATCGGCAATTCCAAGAACTTCGGGAGAAGTGCTACCGGCATATTGTCAACGCAATAAAAATGTGCATCTTCAAATGCAGCAATAGCAGTACTTTTCCCGGAGCCGGAAAGTCCGGTAATAATGAAAATATTCAGATTTTTCACTTTTAATCAGGTGAGACCTTTGCAAAATGGCACCGGGCGCAAGAGATGTTTTTACAGCGGCTCCGGTCATTTGAAGCGACTGCTAAAATTCCTCATCATCCTCCTTGATGATGGATAAGATTTCATCACTGCTTGCAGCATTTAAAAGCTTTTCCTTAAAAGGGTCGTGTTTTAGAATCTTGGAAATCCGGGCGAGCATCTTTAAATGGAGACCAGTTGAATTTTCCGGTGTTACAAGAAGGAAAAATATATGAGTCGGTTTATTATCCATCGATTCAAAATCAACACCTTTTCGGCTCAGGCCAAAACCGAGAGCAAGTGATTCGAGCTGTTTTAATTTACCGTGGGGTATTCCAATACCTCCACCTATGCCTGTACTTCCAAGCTGTTCCCTGTCCATGAGAACCCGAACAAGATCTTTATGATTTACTCCGGTAATATGGGCTATCGGAGCAACCAACTCTTCTAAAATGCCTTTTTTATCCCGTGACTTTAAGTCACTGATAATTGCTTCGTTTTGTAAAACGTCAAGAATTCTCATTTTTTTTATACCAAAAAAGGTTGATGAATTCGTAAAAAAATCGAATTTATCAGGTTTTATGTTTTTTGTGTTAAGTTTATGAAAAAATCTTTTTTAACAGATACTTAAAACGTTTCACAAAAAGTGATTTCCGGATATTTTACGAAACCGTCATAGGTTAAATGTCGCTTAGAAAATTGTTTGTTTAATTAAGCAAAATAAGACTTTTTACAATATTGTCAAAGTTATCATATTTTTAAACTTATCATTATTGATGGCGTCGTAGAAAGTCCCATTTACTGCGTTGCAGCGGTTTTTCAGACACTCGGCATACTACATGTATTGCCTCGTCCCTGAAAAACCACTGCGCCTTGTATATGGAACTTTCTACTTAGCACCCCAAGGGCATTTCCTGCGGGCACCATCGGTGATACTTTTTACGAGACTGTCATTATTGATTGCGCCATAAAGAATCATTTTTCACCACAGAGCCCGCATAGAACACAGAGAATATTTTGCTTTATTAACTATTTATCTCTGCAAGTTCTGTGGTCTCTGTGGCGTATTCAACTTTTTACGAGCGAGGCTGAATAAGCCCAAGATGGCCGTCCTTTCGATGATAAAGTACATTTATTTTTTCTGTTCTTGCATTTGTGAATACGAGGAAATTATAACTTACCAGATCCAGCTGCAAAACTGCTTCTTCGATATCCATCGGTTTATATTCGATATTTTCTATTTTGATCTGTCCTTCTGTTTCATCTTCAAAGGAAGATGTTTCATATGCAATTGTCCTTTTTGCTCTTGCTTTTGAGTTTGTCCGACGCTTTCTTATTTTTTGTTTGCTTCTTTTTATCTGTTTTTCAAGTTTATCCAGGACCATATCTATTGCTGAATACATGTCGTTTGTTTCTTCTTTGCCGTTTATATTCAGCTTGTCGCCGGTTATGTTAATTTCAGCGATGTGGCGAAATTTTTCAACGGAAAGAACAACCTTGGCTTCTGCAGGGTTATTAAGTAACCTGTCAAAACGATCAAGTTTGTCCGCTACATATGATCTTAAATTTTCGGAGGGGTCAAGATTTTTAAATGTTACAGATGTTTGCATACTAATTACCTCCCTATATTTGTTTACGCATGTTAGATGGCAGAATTTTCAGTATTTCTCGATACTTTGCAACAGTTCTCCGTGCAATACTGATGTGTGACTCTTGTAAAAGTTTCGAGATTTTATCGTCGCTGAAAGGATTTTTCGGATCTTCACCTGCAATTATTTGTCTTATTTTCTCTTGAACGCTGGCAGATGCTATTGTACCGCCATGAACACGCCTGATAGAACTGTTAAAAAAATATTTCAATTCAAATATACCTTGAGGAGTATAAGCATATTTGTTTGTTGTAACCCGGCTGATTGTTGATTCATGCATATCTATGTCCTGGGCAACGTCTCTTAGCACCATTGGTTTTAAATGAGATATTCCTTTTTCAAAAAAGTCCTGCTGGAAAGTTAAAATACTTTGCATTACCCTGTAAATTGTCTTTTGCCGCTGATGAATACTTTTGATGAGCCAGGCAGCCGAACGGAGCTTATCCTGAATATAGTCCTCGGCTTCACCTGAGATTTTATTCCCGCGGCTTATCGATTTTTTATAAAAGGCACTCACACGAAGTTTTGGCATGCCGTCATCGTTTAACATGACTACGAAATCATTTTCGATTTTGTAAACATAAATATCAGGAGTGATGTACTGAGGATTTTCATCGGAAAACTCTCGTCCGGGCTTCGGCTCGAGTCCCTGTATAACATTTACAGCGGCGATGACGTTTTCAATACTTGTTTTTAAGGCTTTGCATATGGCTTTGTAATTCCTTTTTTCAAGGTGGCCAAGATGGTCTGTTATGATATTTATTAACAGGGTATCGTCAATTTTCAAATACTTTGTCTGAAGCAGAAGGCATTCTTTAAGATCTCTTGCACATATTCCAACCGGATCAAATGTTTGCAGCAGGGATAATACTTTTTCAACCTTTTTAATATCAGAGTCGCTCATTCTGGCGATTTCTTCAACGGAGATCTCCAGATAGCCGTCTCTATTAAGATTGCCGATAATAATACTGCCAATTTTTTTTTCTTTTCTTGACGGGGATGTCAACAGAAACTGCCAGAGGAGATGTTGGCTTAATGTTTCTTTTGAAGCTATAAAGGCTTCATATTTCGGAGTATCTTTGCTCTCGGATTCAAAATTGATTCTGCCGGGAGAGCTATATTCATCAAGGTAATTGCTCCAGTCCATATCAGCATTGATTTTCTCTTCTATGGCAACTTCTTTTATTGCAGGTTCCTCTTTTGTATCTTTAACTGTTTGTTCTGTTGCCTGTTCTTCAGACAGAGTCTCCTGGATTTCTTCAAGAGCAGGATTTTCCTCCAACTCCTGTCGAATTGTATCCACAAGCTCCAGCCTGGAAAGCTGCAGAAGCTTTATGGCCATCTGGAGCTGTGGAGTCATGATAAGCTGTTGGGTTAATTTGAGTTGTTGTCTTAATTCAAGTGCCATTTTATAATGTGAATTCGTTTCCCAAATAAATCCTGCGAGCTGTTTCGCTGGCAGCTATTTTTTCAGGTGAGCCAAATTCAATAACTTTCCCTTCGTTTAATATGTATGCCATATCGCAGGCGCCAAGTGTTTCCCTAACATTATGATCAGAGATGAGAACACCGATATCGCGGTTTTTAAGGTGATCTATAATTTTTTTTATGTCTATGACTGCCAGAGGATCTATTCCTGCAAAAGGCTCATCAAGAAGAATAAAAGACGGATTAGTGGCGAGCGCGCGCGAGATTTCAAGACGTCGCCTTTCACCTCCGGATAAAAAAATGGCTTTTTGCTTGGAAAGGTGTTTAATGCCTAACTCATCAAGGAGTGTATTTGCACGATCATTTTGCTCAGTTTTGGAAATGGGGAGGGTTTCAAGTATTGCCATGATATTTTGTTTGACAGTAAGTTTTCTAAATATCGAAGTTTCCTGGGGAAGATAACCGACACCCCTGCGAGCTCTCATGTACATGGGATAATTTGTGATATCTTCTTCATCCAGAAAAACGTTTCCTCCGTCAGGTTTTACCAGCCCGATAGTCAGATAAAATGTTGTTGTTTTTCCCGCACCGTTTGGACCAAGCAGGCCAACTACAGTGCTGCTTTCAATATTCAAGCTAACAGAGCTTACAACATTTTTTCCATTATAGGTTTTGCTCAGGTTTTTTAGAAGCAGTTTTGCCATATTAGATAATATTCATTCCTTACTGCCTTGAAACTCAGCTTCAACACGCTTAGTGCTGCTGCCTGTGACTTTAATACCTTTCTCATCCATGTAAAGGATTATTTGTGATCCTGCAATAGAATTATTTCCACTAATAACTTTTGAATCATGACCTGACAAAATTATGGTACCGGTTTCTTTAGTATATATTGCCTGATGTGATATGGCAACCAGTTCATCGGATTTTATATGGACATTGCCCGTTGCAATAATTTTTTCAACCAATTCCTGGCCTGTTGCCGGTTTGTTTTGACCTTTAATTAGTTTTTTATAATAAATTTTGAGACTGTCGGATTTAATTATTAATGATTCACGAGTTACACAAACATTTCCCGTAAATTGAGCCCAGCCATCTTCTATGTTTGAGATGAGTCTGTCAGCATCTATATGAATTATCCTGCTTTTATTTTTTTCTGAATGAACCGGTAGCTTATCATCAGCATGTCCAGGCGATGTTATAAGCAGGGTTATCAGCAGGGCTTCAAAAAGAAAAGCTCCGGATAAAAAAGACAATACAAGGCAGCGGGTCAGCTTAAATTGTAAAATTTTCACTGAAAGAGCCCTCTACTCGCCCTTCAAACACTGTATTGTTTGTATTTAAATCTAAAGACATCCTGTCAGCTGTTAGCTGAAATGAATTCCCAACAATTTTAACAGGAACCTTTGACAAAAGGAGACGCCGGCTGTGGTTATATTGTATTTTTTCAGTAAAAAGTTTGGAACTTTCATTTATCACAATAACGTTGCCAGTAATTTCAATATCCTTTGATTCTGTTTTTATAATTCCCTTATTTGCTGTCAAGTAAACTTTCTGCTTATTCTTGAGAAAAAACGTTACGGATAAATCGTTTAAAACCACCTTTTTTTTTGAGGCAGTATAATAGGCTGAAGCGGCGTCAAGGGTGAATTCTTTTACTCCGTTTTTTGTTGATGTTTGATGGATTTTGCCTATTGACAGGTTTGAATCCACCGGAAAAGAAGAAATAAGCTTTTCCGGATTTTCTAAAATGCGACGATAATTAATAAAAACAACAATTACAAAAGTTAAAGAAATGACAATAAATGCAAGCAAAAAGAGTTTCAGCTTTTTAGGATTTTTATATTTTATGCCAGACATTATGAATACCAATGACCGTTCACAGGTTCAAGGTTCAACGTTCAGGGTTAGGGACAAGGACAAAATTAAAGACTCGAAGTTCTAGTAAAAAATGCTGGTTTTGCCACATAATTGCCAATACACCGCCAATTTTCAGATTGGGAATGACGAAGCCGGGCTTCTCTCGGCGTCTTGTCAAAGCGTAGCCTGAAGCCTTCAAGCAAAGCCGGACGCTACTCACATTAATACACTTCTAAAATGAAGTCCGGGAACAAAAATCCAACCTTGAACCCCTGAACCTTTGAACCCGTGAACGGTTAAGAGTACCGTTTAAGTATTTTCTCCCATAGTCCTTTTGCTCTCAGTATTGCTTCGCTGATTTCTCTAACAGCTCCCTTGCCTCCCTTTGCCGTTGTAACTATCGATGCTTTTTTGATAACCGAGTCATGGGCATCAGATACTGCAATTGGAGTCCCGACAAGGTTCATAATAGAAAGGTCAAGAAGATCATCACCAATAAATGCCGTTTCATCAGACGTTGCTCCCGTCTGTTTAAAGATAAGATCGAGGAGGGAGCCCTTATCTTTCACACCTTGAAAAATATGGTCAATACCAAGATTTTTACAGCGATGATTAAGGGCATCCGACTTCCTGCCTGTGATAATGCATACCTTTATTCCAGCCTCAATAAGGAGCCTTATACCGAGGCCGTCTCTTACATTGAATATCTTTATTTCCTCCCCACCGTCATTGTATATGATGCTGCCATCGGTGAGGACGCCATCTACGTCGAGAAGAAGGAGTTTTATTTTTTTTAATTTATTTTCAAGCATAATTCTGGTTACTGGTTTCTCGTTACTGGTTTCTCGTTACTCGTTGTGGATAAAAGCAATAGTTTCGCTTCGTCACAAAACCGGCGGACAAGTCTATTATTTTTAATAAAAATGATGGAATACCTTATTTTAACCAGTAACGAGCAACTTAATGTATTATTAACGTATTGCTTTTGTCCAAAAAAATAGCGTACTTCTTAACAAAATGTCGAGGTCTGTTCTAAACAAATGTTGAGATTTTGATCTAACCGCTTATTGCCTTTCTGATCGCAATAAGGCGGGTAAGGAGTTCCTCAAGGCCGTCAAGTCTTAATGAATTTGGTCCATCGCAAAGGGCTTTGTCAGGGTCTTTGTGAACCTCCATGAAAATTCCGTCAGCTCCTGCAGCAACCGCTGCTTTTGCAAGCACCGGAGCAAATTCTCTTTGTCCACCGGAGCTTGCGCCTGCTCCGCCTGGAAGCTGAATACTGTGCGTCGCGTCAAAAATTACAGGCCCTGCGGTATCCTGCATTATCTTTATGCTGCGAAAGTCGGCAACCAGGTTATTGTATCCGAACATTGCACCCCTTTCTGTAATCAGTACCTGGTTATTTCCGGTAGATCTAACTTTCTCTACAACATTTACAATATCCCATGGGGCGAGGAATTGTCCTTTTTTAATATTTACCGGTTTTTCCGCTTTTGAGACTTCGAGGATAAAATCAGTCTGCCTGCATAGAAATGCAGGGATTTGAATGACATCCAGAACCTGCGCTGCGTCGGCAATTTCATTTGTCCTGTGAACATCAGAAAGTATCATGATATTCAGTTTTTCTTTGACATCATTTAAAATATTAAGCCCGTCCATAATTCCGGGGCCCCTGAAAGAGTTGATGGAAGTACGATTGGCCTTATCATAGGACGCTTTGAATATAAAGGGAATGTCCAGCTTTTCAGTAAGTTCTTTTAAAAATGATGCGATTTCAAAGGTCGTTTTATAATCTTCTACTACGCATGGCCCCATAATAAAAGCAAGGGGAGCATTTTGACCTATGGATATGTCTCCAATTTTAACGATGTTGTTCATTAGTTATCCGCTGTAGTTTATGTTATTATTTTCTCGGAGAATTCATTCCAAATATATAATACCTAAATTGAGCGATTTTTTACTCGATTTGCACCGATTTCTTGCGCATCAAGGCTTCGCAAAAGTCCTCGACATAACCATGGGTATGCACCCCAAGGGCATTTCCTGCGGGGCACCTGCGGTTTTTGCAAAGCCTTATGCATAAAGATCTCGGCACAACTCTTCGCAAAAAATCGCTCAACTTAGGTAATACTAAAAAATTTTATCGCGAAGGCTGTGAAAAGTCAAGAAACGAAAAACTTTACCTTGATTATCATTGTTATTGCTGGTATTAATTCCATCTTTATCAGCCTTGGAGTCGGCATTAGAGACTAATATATCTTATTGAAAGATAAAGGAAAAGCTTTAATGAAAAAATTCAAAGTCAACAAGACCTATCAGGAGATAAATGAAAAGATAAAATCCGGTGAAGTCGTTGTAGTTACCGCTGAGGAGATTATAGACATTGTAAAAAAAGAAGGGGCTGTAAAGGCCGCTAAGCATGTTGATGTAGTAACAACCGGTACATTTGCTCCGATGTGCTCTTCGGGAGCATTTATAAATTTCGGGCATTCATCTCCTCCAATAAAGGCGTCAAAGGTATGGTTTAATAATGTTCCAGCATACGGAGGCGTTGGAGCCGTTGATTGCTATATAGGGGCTACTGAGCCATGTGAGGATGATCCGCTTAACAAAGTCTATCCTGGTGAATTCAACTATGGTGGCGGGCATGTGATACAGGATCTTTTAGCTGGAAAAAAAGTTCATTTAAAGGCACAAGGTTATGGAACAGACTGCTATCCCAACCGGATGATCGAAAAAGAAATAACCCTTCGCACACTTCCACAGGCCACACTATGTAATCCTAGAAACGCCTATCAGAACTATAACTGTGCGGTAAACCTGACAAAGAAAACAGTGTATACATATATGGGCGCATTAAAACCAAAAGCAGCCAATGCAAACTACTGCTCTGCTGGACAGTTAAGTCCTCTTTTTAACGATCCCTATTACAAAACTATCGGTATCGGAACCAGGATATTTCTTGGTGGGGGAGAAGGGTATGTTACATGGCACGGCACCCAGCATAAGGCTTCTGTTAAGAGAACAAAAAAAGGAGTTCCGGTTACGCCGGCCGGAACTTTATGTGTTATGGGAGATTTGAAGAAGATGAATCAAAAGTGGCTTATGGGATTGAGTATACAGGGGTACGGATGCTCGCTTGCTGTAGGACTTGGAGTTCCTATTCCCATATTGAACGAAGAAATGGTTAAGTACACAGCGATATCGGATGAAGAGATATTTACCCAGATTATTGATTACGGTCATGATTATCCAAACGGTATTTCCAAAAGCTATGGCCAGGTAAGTTACGCGGAACTTAAAAGCGGTCAAATAAAATTAAAAGGTAAAAACGTGCCTACTGTCCCACTTTCGAGCATGGTAAAGGCCCGTGAGATTGCTGAAATTTTAAAGAAAAAGATATCAACAGGAAAATTTATAATCGGAGAGCCGCAATTTACACTGCCGTTAAGATAACCGGTAAAATATGTTTGATGAGCCTGTTTCAAAACGTTTCAGTTTTTTCAATGTCAAGGAAGGCGATCCGCCTGAGGCGGATTAACCACAGGAATACATGTAGTATTTCGAGGATTAAAATTTGAGCCTGTCGAAGCGAAGCGTAGATCCCGCTCATCGGGGACGCAGAGATTGGACAGATAAGCGGAGACTTCGAAATGGGACGTTTTGAAATTGGCTCTGATACTATTAGAGCCTTCATCGCTATCGAACTTCCTGAGGAAATTACAGCTTTCATTCATAAGATTCAAGAAGGGTTAAGGTCTTATGGGTTTAAAGCGAGGTGGGTGCGTCCGAAAAATATTCATCTTACACTGAAATTTTTAGGCGATATAAATAACGAAGATATTAAAAAAGCCGGTGATGCCATAATAAGCGCAGCAAAAGAGAATGCATCCATGTCTCTCGGTGCAAAAGGCATAGGGTTTTTTCCGGGTGTCAAACGATCTCGAGTAATATGGACTGGAATTACCGGCCAGACAAGAGAACTTGCAGATTTACAAAAAACTTTGGATGTAAATTTTGAGACCATTGGATTCCCAAAGGAGAAGAGACCATTTAAGGGGCACCTTACAATCGCGCGAATCAAAAGAAAGATTGATGCCAGGCGGCTTATTGATGCCATGAAAGAATTCGGGAAATTTGAATCAAAAACATTTATTGCCGATAAAGTTGTTCTATTTAAAAGCGAGCTTAAACCATCAGGCGCTGTATATACAAAGCTGATGAGTGCGGCGTTATGCGCTAAATAAAAATATATTTCACCACAGAGATCGCAGGGAACACAGAGAATATTTTTTATTAATTAGTTATCTCTGTGAGCTCCGTGTTCTCTGTGGTTAAAACAAAAAGTTAAATACCGGTTTAATCGGATAAGGAGGAAATAATGAGCACTTCACCTGATAAGGAAAAAGCAGTAGAAAGCGCAATAGGTCAGATAGAGAGGCAGTTTGGTAAAGGTTCTATTATGAAACTGGGGGACAGGCCTATAGCAGACGTGCCTGTAATATCGACAAGTTCACTTGCACTTGATAAAGCATTGGGAATCGGCGGTATTCCAAGGGGCAGGGTAATTGAGATCTTTGGTCCGGAATCATCAGGAAAAACAACACTTGCCCTGCATGTTGTGGCTGAGGCTCAGAAAAAGGGTGGAATTGCAGCATTTATCGATGCTGAGCATGCCCTTGACATAGGATATGCTAAACAATTGGGTGTTAATTGTGAAGAACTTTTGGTTTCTCAGCCGGATACAGGGGAACAGGCACTGGAGATTACAGATATGCTGGTTAGAAGCGGGGCTATAGATATAATAACCATAGATTCCGTTGCGGCTCTTGTACCGAGAGCTGAAATAGAAGGTGAGATGGGAGATTCTCACATGGGCCTCCAGGCCAGGCTAATGTCCCAGGCTTTGAGAAAGCTGACAGGTACTATAAGCAAGACTATGACCTCTGTGATTTTCATTAACCAGATCCGTATGAAAATAGGGGTTGTGTTCGGGAATCCTGAGACAACTAGCGGAGGGAATGCATTGAAGTTCTATGCTTCGGTGAGGCTCGATATAAGACGCATAGGTGCCGTCAAGGATGGGCAGGAGATTACAGGCAACCGGACAAGGGTGCGCGTGGTTAAAAATAAAATGGCACCCCCTTTTACGGATGCCGAATTTGATATTATGTACGGAGAAGGAATCTCTAAAATAGGTGACCTTATTGATACCAGTGCCGAGGCAGGGATAATTGAGAAAAGCGGTTCCTGGTATTCATATGAAGGTGAGCGGATGGGACAGGGGCGCCAAAACGTAATGAAGTTTTTAAAAGAAAATTCAGATATCTATGATGCAGTTTATATCAAAGCAAGAGAAGCGTTAGGTTTTCCTGTAAATAAGGAAAAAAAAGAAGATGTTGTTAAAGATGCTAAAGATAAGAAAGATAAGAAGTAAAAGGTGTGCGGGTCAACAGTTCAAGGTTCACGGGTGTCCGGCATACCAGGTTTAGAGATAGAAGGGAGAAAGTAGAAGGCACCCGTCTTCGCCTTCGGCTACGCCGAGGCAGGGAAAGGCACAGAGGCAGAAGGCAGAAGAAGGAAAAGAGCTCATAGTTCAAAACGCATAGTAAAAAGATCGAATCCTTCAAGCTATGAGCTGTCAGCTATCAACTATGAGCTAATAAATTACGGAGTAATTTATTTTGAATTCTTCAGGCTATGAGCTGTCAACTGTCAGCTATGAGCTAATAAATTTATGAATAAAAATGCAAAATGGAGTATTTTATGACAGGAAATGATGTACGAAGAAAATTTCTTGAATATTTTGAAAAATATGACCACAGAATTGTAAGAAGTTCATCCCTGGTTCCCCAGGATGACCCAACGCTGCTTTTTGTTAATGCCGGAATGGTTCAGTTCAAGCGTGCTTTTTTAGGAGAGGAAAACCGCGGGTATTTGAGAGCTACCACCTCCCAGAAATGTGTACGCGCCGGAGGTAAACATAACGACCTGGAAAATGTAGGTTATACTGCAAGGCATCACACTTTTTTCGAGATGCTGGGAAATTTTTCATTTGGTGATTACTTCAAGGAAAAAGCGCTTGAATTCGCATGGGATCTTTTAACCAATGGTTACGGATTTCCTGAGGATAAGCTATGGATTTCGATTTACTTAGATGATGATGAAGCTCATGATCTGTGGCACAGGAATATCGGTGTTCCTGAAGACATGATTGTAAGATTCGGGGAAGAAGACAATTTTTGGTCAATGGGTGATACCGGGCCATGCGGGCCATGCAGCGAAATACACCTTGACCGTGGAGAAGCATACGGGTGCGGCAAACCTGAGTGCAAGTTAGGCTGTGAATGTGACAGATTTCTTGAAATATGGAACCTGGTTTTCATGCAGTTCAACCGGGATGCCGACGGTAAGATGACACCTCTTCCAAAGCCAAGTATTGACACAGGCCTGGGGTTGGAGCGTATGGTTACGATAATTCAGGATGTGCCGACAAATTATGATACAGATCTTATTCTGCCTATAATGAAAAAGGCACAAGATCTTTCTGAAAAGAAAATAGGAGAATCAAAAGAAGCTGATGTTGCCATGAAAGTCATTGCAGACCACAGCAGGGCGGCGGCATTTTTAATTGGCGACGGGGTATTTCCTTCCAATGAAGGGAGGGGATATGTGCTGCGTCGTATAATGCGAAGAGCGATCAGATATGGAAGAAATATTGGTCTGACAAAGCCTTTTCTTCATGAAACTGCGGGAGTTGTGTTTGATATCATGAAAGGCGCATATCCTGAGCTTATCGAAGCTTCGGCTTTTATCACCAATGTTATAAAAAACGAGGAGGTACGGTTTTCGGAAACCTTGGATAACGGTCTTAAGTTGTTAAACGACACTCTTTCTGAAATAAAAGCAAAAGGTGAAAATGAGGTTCCTGGAAATATTATATTTAAGCTGTATGACACTTACGGGTTTCCGGTGGATATAGTAAGAGATGTTGTAAGGGATGAAAAGATGACCCTGGATATGAAAGGGTTTGATAAAGAAATGGATGACCAGCGCACCAGGTCCCGGTCTGTTGCAACATTTTCCGGAGTCGGTGATGCTTATAAAAAGCTGTCAGCACAGGGGATAAAGATTGAATTCACAGGTTATGATAAGAAGACTTGTGACTCAAAGGTTCTTCTCCTGGTTGAAAACGAAGTGGAAGTTTCTGAGGCGTCGGCAGGAAACAATATCGAAATCGTTACCGAAGCCACACCTTTCTATGGAGAAGCCGGAGGCCAGGCGGGAGATGCCGGAGTTATAACCGGAAAGGATCTTGAAATAAAGGTTTCAAATACAATAAAAGATCCCACAGGGCTTGTTATTCACAAAGGAAAAATCGTTTCAGGAAAAATAAAAAAGGGTGAAACCGTAACTCTCAGTGTTGATGATGATAAGCGCAGATCCACCGAGTGCAGCCATACTGCTACACATATACTCCATGCCATTCTTCGCAAGGTTTTAGGGGATCATGTAAAACAGGCCGGGTCCCTTGTCGCTCCGGGCAGGTTCCGTTTTGATTTCAGTCACTTCTCTATGATTGATACACAAACTTTAGATAAGATTGAATCCCTTGTTAACGAGAGGATACGGGAAAACATATCTGTTGGTACCGAAGAGATGGATGCTGAAGAGGCATTTAAAACCGGTGCCACGGCGCTTTTTGAAGAAAAATATGGCGACCGGGTCAGGGTCGTTTCCCTTGCAGATTTCAGTAAGGAACTCTGTGGCGGCACCCATACAGAAAGAACCGGCAATATAGGGCTTTTTAAAATTTTAGGAGAATCAAGTGTTGCTTCAGGCGTAAGGCGGATTGAAGCTTTGACCGGAGAGGCAGCCGTGGAATATGTCCAGCAGACCTCAAAAACTGTTCGGGATACGGCACTGCTGGTTAAAGAAAAGCCGGAACTTGTTCCCCGGAGAATAGAAAAAATACTTACCGGCCAGAAAACCCTTGAAAAAGAGATTGAAAAATTAAAAGCACAAATTGCAGCCAAGTCCACAGACGATGCCAAAGAAGAGATCAAAACGATAAACAACATTAAGGTTATTGTGAAAAAGGTTGAAGTTGACAGTCCCGCAGCTTTGAGAGACCTGGCTGACAGATTCAAAGAGAAGATAAAGTCCGGCATTGTTGT
Source organism: Desulfobacteraceae bacterium (assembly GCA_030612225.1). GTDB lineage: Bacteria > Desulfobacterota > Desulfobacteria > Desulfobacterales > JAUWMJ01 > JAUWMJ01. Next base: position 1,563 of record JAUWOH010000025.1, on the reverse strand, counting down.
TTTAGGAAGCACCGCCGGGTCAAAGGTGCTCCTGATTGTACTGGTTTCCAAAGATCTTCTCGACAGCTATCATGCAGGCAATATTGTAAAACAGGTAGCAGCCGTAGTCGGCGGCGGCGGCGGCGGACGGCCCGACATGGCCCAGGCCGGCGGAACAAAGCCGGAAAAACTGGATGCAGCCCTTAAAAAAGCCTATGAAGTGATTGAGAAAATCTAATGCCACCTGTAAATCAAGTGCCTTTCATAACATCCATGCAAAAGTGATTAACCCGGATTTCACATTTCAACTGGCGTATCATTTTTAAATTTCAAGACGGCAACGTATATATTGTCGATTATGAGGATTATCACTAATGGGTATGTACAATCCACCTCATCCTGGTGAGTTTATCCGGGAAGTATATCTGAAGCCAATTAACATAAGCTTAAAAAATATAACGGAAAAATTAAAAAGCATATAGGAGAAATACAAGACAGTATTAACATGGGGCAATAGTAGATCTCTTAAGTTTGTTGACCTGATTTTGATGCTGTACTATGAAAATATTCTGTATATTTCATGAATTCGATACGTTTAACTGAAAGTCTTTAAAACCCGATATCGGGTTAAAGCATAATGTTTTCAATTAAAGCAACAGGAGGCTGTAAAAATGGCTGATAATCAGAATGATATCCCGAAAATCTCCACGTACAATACAAAAAAAGAGATATTTGAAGCGTTTAACCTTCTAAAAAAAAGATTTGAAGAGCAGGCAAAAGCTGAGCTGAAACCTGAAAATGTTAAAAAAGAACGAGAAGAGAAGGAAATTGTAAAAATTGCCGATAAAGTTGCTTCAGAGAGCGCTATTAACAGAATAAATGATCTTAAAATCGAGATAGGCAATGAATTGTCGGATATTTCCGGGAAACTGGAGACGGAAACAAAGCAATATAACACAATCAACAATGCTATGAAAATTAAGGAAAAAGAACTTGAAGAGTTGTTTGAAATAGAAAAATCTGCTTTTGCGCTGGCAGCACTTATAGAAGCACAGAAGCTAAAGAAACTCGAATATGAGAATGAAATGATAAACCGCAAAAAGGAATTGGAAGATGCAATAGATAGTACAAAAATACGGTGGGAAAAAGAACAGCAGCAGAATGCAGCTTTTATTATGGAAAAGAAAAAGGAAGAAGAAAAGATAAGGAAGCGGGAAAAAGAAGAATATGAATATAGCTTTAATAGAGAAAAAGAAATTAAAAAAAGCAAAGTAAATGATGAAATAAGAGAGATTGAGAAAAAGCTTAAAGATAAAAAAGAAGAATTTGAAAAGCGGATGACCGATAAAGAAGATGATCTGTTGCAACGGGAAATAGCTGTTTCAGAACGAGAAAAAAAGGTGGATGATCTTCAAAAAAGAGTGGATGCATTTCCTGCAGAGATGGAAAGCCAGGTGAACAAAATGGTAAAGGCCGCCACTGATGCTTTAAAAGCGGAAGTAAAAAAGAATGAAGAATTAATTATAAAGGGTTATGAAGGTGAAAAGAACGTATTAATGACAAAAATCGAATCTTTGGAAAAAG
>JAUWOH010000332.1 GCA_030612225.1 Desulfobacteraceae bacterium | reverse complement strand
AAGGTGTGGTCGGGAAGGTTTTCAATAATAAGGCGTGGATGTGGAAATATTCTACAGCTTGATAAGAAGCGAGGTTATTATTCCTTTAATAATTTGGATTATTCATTTTGTTTTAAGGTGGTTAAAGCAGATGTGGTGATTTCCTACACCAAAGTCGAATTTTTCGACAGTGCTTACTCAACACCATAAGATTTTAGTTTTCTTCGAAGTGTGTTCAGCCCAATTCCTAAAAGTTTGGCTGTTCGGGACTTGTTTTGTCCTGTCTTGTTATAGATATCGAGAATATGGTTTTTTTCAATCAGTGCGAGGGGAGCAACTGAGGAGTTTTCGGATGGACTCGCAGAGGATGATATTACTTTATTTTTTTTCAGATGATCAGGGAGAAAATTTGAAGAAATCGGTTTTCCCTGTGCGAGGTTTACTGCTGACTGGATAATCGACTTAAGCTCCCTGATATTTCCGGGATAGTCATAATCCAGAAGCTGGCAAATGGCTTCTTCCTCGATATATTGGTTTATAGAAGTGCCGCCGTACTCCTGGAAGAATTTTTTTGCCAGCAGAGGAATATCCTCTTTTCTTTCCCTGAGAGGAGGCAGATGAAGCCATCCGCACCTGATTCGGTAATATAGATCCTTACGGAACATTCCCCTGGACATCAGCTTATCCAGATCTTCATTAGTTGCTGTGATAAAGCGAACATCCGCTGTCTGCTGACTGCTTGAGCCCAGCTTCATATATTCTCCGTCCTGCAAAACACGCAACAGTTTCCCCTGGAGTTCAAGAGGCAGGTTGCCGATTTCATCCAAAAAAAGAGTCCCCTGGTTTGTATGCTCCAGAAAACCTGCACGTCCGTTTTCCGCACCTGTAAAAGCTCCTTTTGTATGTCCGAAAAATTCTGATTCAAAGAGGCTGCCGGTCAAAGAAGCCATGTTGACCGGAGTAAATTTGAATTTTGATCTCGGGCTTGTACAGTGAATTGCCTGGGCAAGGAGTTCCTTCCCGGTGCCGCTTTCACCTGTGATTAAAATTGGAACATCGCTCCTTGCATGGAGTTCCGCTTCCTTTAATATCCTGAGCATCTTATGTGACTGGGTGATGATTGGTTTAAAGGTATCGGCGTATATCAGTTTTGGCAGGGAAGCCTTTTTCTTAACATCCAGAATATCAAGAAGGCGCTTTCTTTCCAAGGCACGGTGTATAGACAGGACAAGATCTTCTCTTGCAATTGGCTTTAGCAGATAATCATAAGCTCCCTTTTTCAGGCAGTCCACTGCTACCCTGGCATCGTTTACAGCAGTTACCATGACACATTCAGTACCGGGCGAAGTGTTTTTAATCAGTTCAAGAAGCTGGATTCCATCCATGTCGGGCATGGTCATATCTATCAAAGCAACGTCAAAGATTTCTCCCCTTTCAAAAAGGGAGGCAGCCTTCAACGAATCAACTTCAGTGCGTACATTTGTAAAGCCGATCCTGATTAATTTTTCTTTTAATATCTCAAGAAAATCCGGATCATCATCAACTATAATTATGGTGTTATCCATTTTTTACAGACCTCGAAAGAGCTCATAGCTCATAACAACAGCTGATAGCTGATAGGGAAAAAAGTTGTTTTCATCATTTATTCCGCTTGCAGCGGGGCAGAACTATCAGCTGTGAGCTATGAGCTATCAGCTGTTTTAATCCAATATGGACTATTCCATAATGGCATAGTTTTTATAACGTTGTTGAATTTAAATGGTTTCCTTATCACATATGCCAAATTGGCACAATAGTCGGGTGAATATATTTATAAATAAATTTTTTAAACTTGAAACGCTTCATGTGTAATATATTATTATATTTAGATTTTATCTCTTTTATGTCCAACCGGCATAGAAGTTGCTGTAAAGGGCAGGATAAGCAGACGAGACCTTTGCAAAACGGCACTTTTTGTCCGATTTCTGCGTCAAGCTCAAATTTCAATCCTCGAAATATTCCATATATTCCTGTGGTTGAAATTTTCGCCTTCCTTGAACTCGAACAAAAATTACCATTTTTCAAAGGTCTCCAGACTAAGATAAAAATCCGGAGGTAAACTTATGCATTTAAAAAACAAATTTGACGCTGGAGAATTTGCCATCCTTGCGGAAATGGAACCACCAAAGGGGGTAGATATCTCCGGGATGGTTGCCAATGCTCAGAGGGTTAAAGGTATAGTGGATGCTTTTTTGGTACCGGAAATGAGTAACGCTGTCATGCGGATGAGTTCTCTGGGCGGCGCCATGATTTTGCAGGCAAAAGGGATGGATACGATAATACAGCTCAATTGCCGGGACAGAAACAGGATCGCACTTCAGGCGGATCTTCTTGCGGCCTTTGGCTGTGGCATTACTAATGTAATGGCAGTTAAAGGAGAAGATACAAGCTTTGGAGATCACCACCAGGCAAGATCGGTTTATGACATTGATTTGCCGGAACTGCTGCAGGTAATTACAAGTCTTCAGCAGGGAAAGGATATGGCCGGAATCGACCTTTCAGGTTCTCCGCAGTTTCTTGTCGGTTCTACGGTTGATGCAGGCGCAAAAGGGAAGTCCCCGGAGTTGGTACTTGAGGAGATGAACAAAAAGATCGAAGCAGGCGCTCAATTCTTCATAACCCCGCCTTTATTTGATCTTTCTGCAATAGAATCTTTCCTCAAACGGGTGGACCCTGCAAAAACAAAGATTATTCCCACTGTTCTGTTACTTAAATCACTGGGTATGGCTCGTTATATGCTTCGTAACGTGGATAATGTTTTTATTCCCGATTCCCTGATTACCCGGATCCAAAAATCGGCTGATAAAGTGCGAGAGTGTACCCTTATTGCATCTGAAATGGTCGCAACCTTAAAAAAGGAAGGATTCAGCGGCGTTCTTCTATCCACAATCGGATGGGAAAACAAACTTCCCCAAATACTTGAAAGGATTTAAGGAATAAAAAAGATGAAGGATGAAAATAACAAAAAAGAAATCTTAGGATCAGTCATGGTTGTTGGCGGCGGTATTGCCGGCATGCAGTCCGCTCTGGATCTTGCCAACTCAGGATACTATGTATACATGCTTGAAAAGTCTTCGGCTGTCGGCGGAATGATGTCCCAGCTTGACAAGACCTTTCCCACAAATGACTGCGCAATGTGAGTGATCTCACCTAAACTGGTCGAGGTCGGCCGGCATCTGAACATAGAGCTTTTGACAAATACGGAACTTGAAGAACTTAGTGGAGAGGCGGGACATTTTACCGCAACCGTAAATCAAAAGGCGCGTTATGTAGATATTTCTAAATGTACCAGCTGCGGTGAGTGTATAGAGGTATGCCCCATAGAAGTTCCGAACGAATATGATAAGGGACTTTCAAAAAGAAAAGCAATTTATAAACAATACGCTCAGGCTATTCCGGGCGCCTTTGCCATAAGCAAAACAGGAACAGCCCCATGCAAGGCCACCTGTCCGGCCCATGTAAGCATACAGGGTTATATTGCTCTGATCAATGAGGGGAAATACCGCGAAGCGCTGAAGCTTTTTAAAGAGGATCACCCCTTTCCCGGCATATGCGGCCGGGTATGTCATCATCCCTGCGAAGAGATCTGTACTCGCAACGACTTGGACCAACCCTTGGCCATTCGCGAGCTGCACCGTTTTTTAGCTGATTGGGAATTGACCCAGGACGTAACCTACATTCCGGAAACGGCAGAAACTCGCAAAGAAAAAATTGCCATAGTGGGTTCGGGTCCGGCAGGATTGGCGGCGGCCTATTCCCTGGCAGGAAATGGCTACCAGGTGACGGTTTTCGAAAAGTTACCGGTTGTCGGCGGTATGATGGCAGTGGGCATCCCCGAATATCGTTTGCCGAGGGATATTATAAACGCCGAAATCAAAGTGATCGAAGAAATGGGTGTAACCATTAAAACCGGGATAACATTCGGTAAGGACATTACCCTGGAAAGCCTTAAAGAGGACGGTTTTTCAGCTATGTTCATGGCTATCGGGCTACACGGCGGTCGCAGGCTAGGCGTGGAAAACGAAGATGTTGATGGTGTTCTT
>JAUWOH010000443.1 GCA_030612225.1 Desulfobacteraceae bacterium | reverse complement strand
AAATTAAAACCTTTAATACCCCCACGGCTGAAGCAGGGTGATACAATCGGGATTGTTGCACCTGCAAGCCACTTTGATTTGGAAAAGTTTAATAAAGGTATAGCTGTGCTGGAATCTATGGGGTTTAACACGTTGGTTCCTGAAAAACTGTTCAATAAAAAGGGATATTTTGCCGGATCGGATTTGGAACGGGCCGAAATGGTCAACAGATATTTTGCAGATACGATCATTAAAGCTATTATGTGCGCAAGGGGCGGGTATGGTTCCATCCGGATACTTTCTTTGCTGGATTATAAAACAATTCAAAAGAATCCAAAAATATTTGTCGGGTTTAGCGACGTTTCTGCATTGCTGTCAACTCTGTATTTAAGGTGCAGGCTTGTTACATTTCACGGGCCAACGGTAACGACGTTAGGCAATTCCGACAACAGGACAAAAGATTCCCTGCTTTCGATGATTACATCCGGGGAAAAACTGGAAATATCCATGGAAAGCGGTATTACCATACAGCCTGGTTTGTCTTCCGGGCCTGTTTTGGGCGGGAATCTTAATACACTGTGCCATCTCCTGGGAACACGGTTTCAGCCCGATTTTAAGGGCTGTATCCTGTTTCTTGAAGACAGGGGGGAGGCTGCTTACCGGATTGACAGGATGCTTAGCCAGATGAAGCTTGCAGGATGTTTCAATGGGCTTGCAGGTTTAATTCTAGGGGCTTTTGAAGATTGCGGCGATATAGATGACATTATTCGGATAGCAGGCGACATCTTTAAAGATAATAAGATTCCCATACTTGCCGGACTTGCAGTCGGCCACGGCAAAAGAAATCTTGCAATTCCCACAGGACTTAACGCAACACTTAATGCTGACCTTAAAATTCTGGCTTTTCACGAACCGGCAACCACAGGTTAGTGGCAGGTAGTCCATTGGGAGTGACAACCTACTATCAACGGGCAATCTGCAACTGACAATGGGGTATAAATCACTGCTGTTGATAAATTGCAGTCATTCATTCCTTATAACCGGGATTTGAAGATCAGGTTTCAGGTGTCAGGTTTCAGAAGAGAGGAACGTAAGAGTGGAAACCCAAAACCTCATATGAAACTTCATGATATTCGATGTCATTTTCACGAAGTTTTCTCTTAGATCAAACTAGCCGCTTCGGCGGCCAGCGGCGGCGCTGAACACTGACACCTGACACCTGACACCTGGATAATTTAAGCTAAATAACCAACAGTCTTGATTTGCACCTTTGACAATGGACAAAATAATGCAACAAGTCGACACTCTTATGCATAAGGGCTTATCGGACAAGGTTTTCCCCGGTGCCGTACTTCTGATTTCAAGGGAAGATTCCATTCTTTTTAAAAAGGCCTACGGATATGCGAATATATTGACAAAATGCCCAATGGCTGAAGATACCATTTTTGACCTTGCGTCTTTGACAAAACCTCTGGCAACTACCCTGGCGATCATGAATCTGGTTCAGGAACATAAACTCGATCTTGAACAAACTCTCGGATCTGTTTTACCTTATTTTACGAATACGGAAAAAGAACAGATAAAAATAAAGCATCTTTTAAGTCATACTTCCGGCTTACCTGATTATCGACCATACTATAAAGAGCTATGTGAACTTTCGATGAGTTTAAGAAAAGATGCCTTAAAAAGCTTTCTCGTAAAAGAGCCCATGCTTCATCAGGCAGGCAAAAAGGATTTATACAGTGATCTCGGTTTTATAATTCTTAACCTGGTTGTAGAAAGCATTTCCGGAAAACGCCTTAACAGGTTTGTCGATGAAAAGGTTTATAAACCACTCGATTTAAGTCGGGGACTTTTCTTTTTAAATGTTGATGAAAAGCCGCAGCCGGAAAGATTCGCTGCTACCGAACTTTGCCCGTGGCGGAATATCCTTTTAGAAGGTGTTGTGCATGATGAAAACGCATACGTGATGGGAGGTGTTGAGGGACATGCAGGGCTTTTCGGAACTGCCGGAGACGTTTATGCTCTTTTATCAGCTCTTTTATCCGCCTATTATGGACTTTCTTCAACTCATGTTTTCCAGCAAGACATACTGGCTGAATTTTTTAAAAAACAGAGTAATTCGGAGAAAACGCTTGGGTTTGATACTCCGTCTTTATATGGCTCAAGCTGCGGAAAATTCTTTTCAGAAAAAAGCGTAGGACATCTCGGGTTTACCGGGACATCATTCTGGATGGACCTTGACAGATCGGTTATTATAATACTTTTAACAAACCGTGTGCACCCATTGCGCAACAATACCAAAATAAAAGCCTTCAGACCTGAAATTCACAATGCAATAATGAAATCGCTTTCAGGTGAGGGGAAAGGAAAAATAACAAAGTGATAATTTTTCCTTGTAATACCAATATAATTCTGGTAGCGATGCCATACAGTTTTAGAATTTTACAGTATAACAGTTGAAATAATAAATAGCACTTAACCCGACAACGCAACTTACCAGTTCTATTTAGCAGCAGCTTCTTTTTGTGTCACGCGTAATCGTTACGGGTTGCGGGTTACGGGTTATCAAATAAGGATTATTTCCGCTTAACAACTCGCGACTCGAATATGGTTAGAGATAAATGTCGTTGTAGGGTTAGGATATGAGCACAATTGCCCAGGACGCGCCCGGAAAAATCGTGCTTCTTATGGGAAATGAGGCTATTGCCCGTGGGGCTTTAGAGGCTGGTGTCAAGGTGTGCGCGGCTTACCCTGGAAATCCCTCGTCCGAAATAGTCGGCTCCCTTTCCAGGGTAGCCAAGGAAGCGGGGATTCATGTTGAGTG
>JAUWOH010000011.1 GCA_030612225.1 Desulfobacteraceae bacterium | reverse complement strand
CTGACATTCCCGGGCCAATGGTATTCCATAAGCATGTCTATGGCAGGCGTTGAAAACCTTCTGATGTCCTTGTTGTTTTCTTTTGCATATTTTTCAAGAAAATAATCGGCAAGAAGCAGAATATCAGTCTTGCGTTCTCTTAAGGGAGGCATGTAAATTGGAAAAACATTCAACCTGTAATACAGATCGCCTCTGAAACTTTCATTTTCGACAGCCTGTTCAAGGTTTTTGTTCGTAGCGGCAACAACGCGCACATCCACTTTAATGGTCTTATGTCCACCTACCCGTTCAAATTCTTTTTCCTGCAAAACACGAAGCAATTTTACCTGGACATCAAGGCTGATGGAACCGATTTCATCTAAGAAGATGGTTCCCATATGTGCCAGCTCAAATTTACCCAGTTTCTTTTTTATTGCACCTGTAAAAGCCCCTTTTTCATGACCAAAAAGCTCGCTTTCAATCAAATTTACAGGCAGTGACACGCAGTTGACTTTAATAAAAGCATTCTTTGCCCTGTTGCTGTTATAATGTATGGAGTTAGCGGTAAGTTCTTTCCCTGTTCCGCTTTCCCCTCTAATAAGTACTGTTGCATTGCTTTTGGAAACCTGGGAGATCATCTGATAGACCTCCCGCATTTTATTGCTGTTGCCTATAATATTGGTTATACAGTATTTATTCCCGAGTTCTTCCCTGAGTCTTTTATTTTCTTCTCTCAACTGCTTTTTTTCAAGGCGTATTATTTCAATGTTTATAACATGTTGTGCGATCATTGTCGCTACAACGGACAGGAGTTTTTTTCCTTCTTTCAGGATGTAAGACTCATCAAAAGGTCTGTCCACGCTCAACGCTCCGATAACCTGTTTTCCTTTTTTTACAGGCACGCATATAAAAGAGAATTCCTGAACCTTTCTGGTTTTTCTGGATGCAGTTCTGTCAAGAAACAGCGGTTCATCACTTATTTTTGGAATGGCTACGCCTTTTCCGGTTTCAATAACACGGCCGGTAATTCCTTCTCCGAGTTTATATTTTACCCTCGACATGGCACTTTTTGAAATACCATGAGCAACCTCAATATTTATCTCGTTTCTTAAAGGATTAAGAATTGTTACAGTTCCTCTTACCATATTCATGGAGCTGGATAGTATCTCCAAAACCTTGTATAAAGATTTTCGAAGGTCAAGATGTTCATTAAGCACCTTGCTTATATCATAAAGCAGGGTAATTTCTTCTATTCGTTTTATTGTACGCATTTATTTTGCACTCCTGTTCGGTGTTTCAGTTTTTTGGGTGTAATACTACATTTTTGTAATAAATAGCAGCTTTTCTGTCAATATCAACTAAAACAAGTTTGATGGCGTCGTAAAAAGTCTCATCTACTGCGTTGTAGCGGTTTTCCAGGAACTCGACATACTATATGTACTGTCTCGTTCCTGAAAAATCACTACGCTTTTTAATCCCGCTGATTTTGAGCGGGGGTATATGAGCCTTTTTACTCAGCCATCCAGAGCTTAAAGATTTTTTACGAAACAATCAAGTTTACTTATACTTAATAATTTGCTACAAATAACTCATGCCTGCCGGAAAACTCCTGTTTTCGGGCATAAATTCCAAAAACGAAACAACAATACGAATTTCAGATCTCGTTAAGTGGTTAAGTAGTTGGGTCGTTAAGTTGTTGTTATAATAGATCATATCTATTGTTTGCTGAAAAATTGGACATTCGCTGTTTAAAAAGTTATAACATCTGGAAATAATAGTAATTATTTTCCTACTCAACTGCTCAACGAGGTCTGGAGTATCGATAAATATCATTTTAAGGCAAAACGGGAATAGAATTTATGAAAGAGTTGATAGTTATTAGCGGAAAGGGAGGAACCGGGAAGACCAGTTTGATGGCGGCCTTTGCGTCACTTGCTGAAAACAAGGTTCTATGTGATGCCGACGTGGATGCGGCAGACCTTCACCTTATCATGAACCCCGAGGTTATTAAGCAAACCGATTTCCAGTCAGGTTATACGGCGGATATTGATAAGGAAAAATGTACAGAGTGTGATCTGTGCCGGGAATTATGCCGATGGAATGCCATTAATGAAGAATATGAGGTAAGCCCGATTGAATGTGAAGGCTGTGGTGTTTGTGTATATTTTTGTCCTGAAAAAGCAATCGATTTTCCGCTTAATACATGTGGCGAGTGGTATATTTCGGATACGCGTTTTGGACCAATGGTTCACGCCAGGCTTGGAATTGCAGAAGAGAATTCAGGTAAACTGGTATCCCTTGTACGCCAGGAAGCCAGAAAACTCGGGGAAGAAAAAAATCTTGATCTCATTCTCACAGACGGTCCCCCTGGAGTGGGTTGTCCTGTAATTGCTTCTATCGGAGGTGCCAGCGCAGTGCTTATTGTTACCGAACCGACTGTTTCGGGCAAACATGATATGGAACGTGTTGTCGAACTGGCCGCTTTTTTTAAAGTTCCAGCCATGGTTTGTGTCAACAAGTTTGATCTTAATTCGGAGTTGACCGACAGCATTAAAAACTTCTCAAGAGAAAAAAAATTAATGTGGCTGGGTTGTATCCCTTTTGACCCGGTTTTCATCAAGGCCATGGTTCAGGAACAGACCATTTTCGAATATAGCACAAATTCAGAAACATCTCAGGTCATTAAAGATATATGGGAAAAAGTAGCCAACGAGATCAATCTGTAAGAAACTAAAACCCGATGGCGTCCTAAAAAGGCTCATCTACTGCGTTGTAGCGGTTTTTCAGGAATTCGACATACTTATATGTATAGTCTCATCCCTGAAAAACCACTACGCCTTGCACCCCAAGGGCACTTCCTGCGGGGCGTATATGAGCCTTTTTAGGACGCCATCGGGTGCTTATTCAAATACTTTAAAATAGCTAAATCATAATATCTTGATATGACAGACAAGTTATTTTCGATTACAGTGTCACAAAATGGTATATTTTATCTTTTTGCGATTTTATTAAACCTGATAAGACGGGAAAAAGACGAATTCATCGGGTTAAAATTTTTTGTAAATTCTTGCCAGAGGATGTCCGGGTGCCTTTATGACAAGATCCAGAAAATATCCGTACGGAGTTTGAAAAACCGAGTAGCCTGCATTTTCCAACCGTTTCACGGCTCGTTTAAGTAATGCCTGCGCCTTGTCCGCATCAGCTTTTTCTTCCCCCAGGTGTGTAAAAGAATGCAGGACAATTTTCATTGTCTCCCATTTACGGGCAAGCCATTTTGAGTTTTTTACCAGTTTAGTTTCTGCGTTGCTGCCTTCCTGAACGTCCGTTGGTTCAATGTGAACAAATGCAACCACGGTTTTTTCGTTTTCAGCAGGATGCGCATCAGGAGCATCATCAAGTGTTTTCATTGAGGGTATCCAGTCAAAATGTTCACAATACCAGAATAATACACGCATGAGGCTATCCTTGATGGCGCCATTGGTGATACTTTTTACGAGACAGTCAATCCTTAACTGTTTATTTCATATACCTCATCCATCTTTTCTGAATAGGATTTAATGATATCATACTGGCGCCGGTTTAAATATTTAAATTTCGCACCAATCCCCTGGGAGCCACTCCAGATAATTTTACCGGTGAGCTTAAAGGGTTTTTGATAATTACTTAAGGTAAAAGTCATTATTATTTCTTTTCCCACCGGGAAAAAGCTTTTTGTCTCAATGAACACACCAAAAGTGCTGATATCGAGCATAAAGCTTTTGAATTTACGCTTTCCAATTATGTAGTCGACACTTACCAGGCAGGGTTTTCTCAGGTGACTTCTTTTATCCAGATTGCTCGATTTTACAGACGTTTCCTCCAATTGCTTTATAAGCATTAACTGCTGGTCATTAGGCATTTCAATAATAAGCCTGAACAAATGAGCAGTAAAACGGTCTTTGAGCAACGCTTTTAACAAAATCAGCAGCTGTTCTTCAGAGATATTGCTAATAAGCTTAAACAGACGGGCTGTAGTAGTATATTTATTTGATTCTTTTTTGGGAATCATCACAACAGTGCTCCTGCAGTTACGCATTTTTCGCTTAACAGCGAATTTCGAGACTTCTTGCAAAGTGTTCTAACTATCCCCACAACACAACTTACCAGCTTTAGTTAGCAGCAGCTTTTTTTTGTGTCATGCGACATTGTTACGGGTTGCGGGTCACGGGTTGCGCGTTTCGTGTTATTAATCGGAATATACATCAGGATTTTCAACCCGCAACTCGTAACCCGTAACATTTACGTGATAACCAAAAAACAAGTTTAAAAAGACACATTATGGTTAGCGACCAATGTCGTTGTAGTACTATTCACCCCATAAATACAGAAAATGAGTTTTTCCTGGCGTTGACGTGTTGCAATGTAACCTGGATAAGATCTTTAGGCTTTAAAGCAATGCTGCCAGGCACGGACAGATCGCATTCTATCATATACTCCGGAAGAAGTATCTGGTATCTGTCCCTTCGCTTGTAGAGTACAACAGCTTCTTCTTTTTGGCCTATTTTCTTTTCAAGATATTTCAAAATCCAATACCGGTTGCGGCGCTGCTGGATTCGAGATACGTTGCTCATGGGTTGTTGAAGAGACATAGTGATTTTATCTATTTCTTTACGGGTGTACGCTTTTCCCATGCCAAAGGCGGATCGCAACTGCCTCTGTGTAACCAGGTCAAAATATTTCCTGATTGGTGATGTGGCCGTGACGTAAAAGTCGAGTCCAAGTCCTGAGTGCCGTTTGGGTTCAGTGTTCAATATAAACCGGCTCAAATATCTTCGCTGCATGTAATTCTGAAACAAAGTTCCTTCTTCACCCCTGTATAAACGTTCCCTTGGATCCGGCTGAGTTCTGAAGATCGCTGGAATTTTGTGATCCGCCAGGAATCTGGCCGAAAGCCAGTTGCCCATGATCATAAGCTCTGCAACCAGCATCCTGGCAGGGCTCTCCCTGTCTATTTTGTTTACAGTTATTGAATCATCTTCATCTATCCACACATTGATATCCGGGAGTGATATATGAACAGCCCCTGATGACAGCCTGCTTTCACGATATTTGGCTGCGATATCACGAAGGATAACAATTGCCTTGTCTTTCTCAGCCAGCAGGTTAACGTCGTAATAGGAAAGTTGATGCTTTACCTTAACCAGACTGGGAATTATTTCATAATCGATTATATTAGCAGCAGGAGTCAATTTAATCATTGTACTGATGGCAGGCCTGAGTTCACCGACTTTCAGGCTGCAAAGGTTTTCGGCAAGATGAGCAGGGAGCATGGAGATTTTCCGGTCCGGCATATAGATAGAACTTGCACGTTTAAAGGCTTCACCATCGATCACACTCCCTTTTGGAATAAAGTGTCCGACATCTACGATATGAATGCCCAGGCGATAATGATCTCCCCTGTCTTCTATACTCAAGGCATCGTCAAAATCAATGGTTGCCTGTCCGTCTATGGTCATAAGGGATAATTTAGTCAGATCTATCCGTTTAATATCAGAAAAATCATTCTCAGGAGAGGCGCTTTTTCGGTCGACAAGCTCAGATGCTTCTTTAATAACCTGGTCAGGGAAAGTTGTAGATATGTTATATTTGTAAATATCTATGTTTTCATTTTTATCGAACACATCAATCTTTTCAAGAATCTGGAAAACCCTGCTGAAATCATTGATGCCTGCCTTTGCCAGCATTGCTTTCCCGAGTTCATAATGTTTGCTTTCTTTTTCAAAAAGATAAGCTGACTTTAAGATATCAACTAATTCTGCTTTTTCTTCAGTAAAAAGCTTTGGTAAGGGAACGTTACCATTCAAGACGCTTTTTATCCAGCTCGCCCCTTCTGTGATAATTAGTTTTTTTCGGGCATCCTCTTTTTCCCGGGCGAAAATCATGGTTACCTGCTCTTCGGAATTTGGAAAAAAACCGTCAGGGTTAAATTTGAAATAAAGCCTGTTTTTAAAAAATGCCCGTATAACTGCTGATTCGTGATCGCAGGAGGGATTATCAGGAAAACAGAATTCGGTCATCGTTGCAAGATCGATCCATTCCTGTTCCGTGTTCAAAACTTCCCACAGTCCCTTGATATCCACATGGTTAATCAATTCTTTTCGCAGGCCGGCAATCTCCTTTAATGATTTAACCATGCTATTTCTGCCTGCAGATAAATCAATTTGAGTCTTGCATTTGTGTGACAGGCGATTTACAGAAAGCTTAACTTCCCTGTTGTTCTCAGTAAGTAGTCTAAGACGCTGGTTCTTTACCTCCAGAACTACAGCACATAGTATTTTTTGCTGGTCGATATATTCAACAACGTTTCCTGATCCCATAACTTTTTATAATACCAAGAGGTTGCCGGAAAGTCAATCTGTGGATAAACAAATTGCTTGAAGTTATTAAAGGCAGCAACTATATTTGATGAATTAGTATAAATTCGAATTCATCAGATTTTAGTCCCACCTGAGGCGGGATTAAGTGTTAAGTTTTATGTTAATGATATTATTTGTTTTAACAGAGATTTAAAACGTTTCGCAAAAAGTGGTTCTTCACTTTTTACGAGATCATTAATTTTATCTTTTTCGTGATAAAAAATCTTTTTCTTTTTAGGAAGTCACCAAAGATAAAAACCGATCTTTACGCTTACCTGCGAGAGCCCTTATTGTAAATATGAAATCGACTGCCTTAATAAAACCGTATTTTATCGAAAACCGTGTTCCGATTTTTTTCGGACTGGTCTGTCTTATTATTGTTGATCTTTTGCAGCTCTTTATTCCCAGAATTTTAAAATGGGCCATCGACGATCTCACGGCTTTGCAAATCGATTCAAAAGGACTCTTTTTTTACAGCGCCTGGATGGTTGGTATTGCTTTAATGATCGGCATTTTTCGTTACCTCTGGCGGCGTTGTCTCCTGGGTACATCAAGGCGTGTCGAAGAAGGCCTGCGAAACAGATTTTTTGCCCATATACAGATCCTTTCAGTTTCTTATTTTGATAAGGCTAAGACAGGTGATTTGATGGCCCATGCGACCAATGATATTCAACAGATCCGCATGGCAACAGGTATGGGCATGGTCGCACTCAACGATTCCATTGTACTCGGCATGGCGTCCATCGGTTTCATGGCATATATAAATATAAAACTCACATTGCTTGTACTGATACCAATGCCGTTAATTGTCATGGGCACATTGTTTTTCAGTAAAAAAATGCACAAAAGATACATGGAAGTTCAGGGTGCATTTTCAGATTTAACCGAAGTGGTGAGGGAACGGTTTGCAGGAATTAGAATTATAAAAGCCTATAACCTGCAAAGTTTTGAAACAAAAAAAGTTGAAGTAATATCAAAGAAGTACGTTAATAAAAATCTAGGTCTTGTTAAGATTGTCGGTTCTTTTTTCCCAATGATGCTTCTGTTTTCAAATATAAGCCTTGCAATCGTACTTTATTTTGGCGGTCGTCAGGCAATTTTGTTGACTATAACGCCGGGAGATTTTGTTGCATTTTTAAGCTATCTTGGCATCTTAACATGGCCGATGATGGCCCTGGGCTGGGTAACAAACCTGATTCAAAGGGGGAGGGCATCCCTTGACAGGTTAAATAGAATCTTACAGATCCAGCCTGAGATTGCAGATATGCCTGATGCAAAACCAGTACACAGGATCAAAGGCGGCATAATTTTTGAGAATGTTTCATATTCATATAAACGTGACGTTTTTCCGGTACTTTCCAAAATCGATATTAATCTTGAGCCCGGCAAAATTCTGGGAATTGTGGGCCCGCCGGGAAGTGGAAAAACAACCTTTTTAAGCCTTATTCCAAGGCTTTATGATGTGTCACACGGGCGAATATTACTGGACAACAAAGATGTTAAATCAATTCAAATCAGCGGGTTAAGATCCCGGATTTCGTTTGTGTCCCAGGAACCATTTTTGTTTGCGGGAACCGTCAGGGAAAATATTGCATTAGGCAACAACAATATTAAAAAAGATGAGTTGATCAGAGCATCTGCTCTGGCATCGCTTTACGAAACGATTAAATCGTTCCCGGACGGTTTTGATACTGTCACCGGAGAAAAGGGCGTAATCCTGTCAGGCGGGCAAAAGCAGCGTATTGCCCTTGCACGTGCATTTTTGCAAGATACACCGATTCTGATTTTAGATGATCCTATCAGCCAGGTGGATCTGGAAACAGGGGCGTTGATCATACAATCCATAAGGGCCATGGCAGGGAAAAGGACAGTCATTATTGTTTCTCACCGCCTGTCTGCAGTCATGCTTGCGGATCAGATTATCACACTCGACAAAGGCAGCATTGTGGAATCAGGCACCCATGCCCGGTTAATGGAAAACAACAGGTACTATGCAAAAACATTTCGCCTTCAGGAGATTGAAGAGGGGTTAGGTGCTTAGCCACAACATATCGACAATTTGTTGTCGATCTCAGCCGGCATGTTGTTTTTATGTTTAAAGATGATGTTACGAGTTACGTGTTGCGAGTTACGTGTTGCGAGTTGCGTGTTGCGAGTCTCGGGTTGCGAGTTACGAGTTGCGTGTTGTTAATCGGAAATAATCCTTTTTTTTAACCCGTACCCCGTAACACGTGACCCGCAACAAGAGACATGTACCCGGCGATTTTCATTATTCGTTGCTCTGAAAGAAGACCATTTACTCCTGATTCGGTGTTTGAGGCAAACTAACATTATGAAAACAGATTTTGGATATTTCGAGGAACAAAAGCTTGGCAAGCCTTATGACGTGAGGCTGCTCAGACGGTTATATCCATATGCAGTGCCATATAAAGTTATGCTTTTCTGGTCAATTATTCTTATTATATGCATAACCCTGCTCGATCTTTCTCTTCCATATGTCACCAAGATAGCCATTGACAGGTATATAGTGCCGCAAACAGATGCAATCAAAGCCAGGCTGACAAAGGGACCAGAAAGTAAAAGCAGATATTTGATTGCAGACATATCCGACCCTGAGATCAGGATTGTTGTTAACAAATACCGGGAGCTGTTTACTATAAAAGAAACAGATGCACGAATTTCCTATGAAAAGCTTGGCAGCCTGGAAAAAGAGGACCTTGCAGTATTGCGCAAAGATGATTTTGCCGGGCTTGGTGTACTCACCGCTATATTCCTTGTCATCATACTTGTTAACTTCGGCCTAAGTTTCATACAAAAAATGATAATGGAGTATGCAGGCTATATGATCATGCATGATCTGAGAATGAAACTTTTTGCACAAATTCAAAAATTATCAATCGAATTTTTTACAAAAAACCCAGTCGGAAGGCTCGTTACGAGGGTTACCAATGATATTCAGAATATGCATGAGCTTTTTACCTCCGTTATCTCAATTGTCTTTAAAGATCTGTTTTTGCTCCTTGGGATTGCAATAGTTCTTATAAGCATGAACTGGAAATTGGCCATTGTATCTTTTATGGTACTTCCTTTTGTTCTTTATGCTTCAATAGTTTTTTCAGGCAGAGCCAGGGAAGTATTCAGAGACCTGCGGATTAAAGTAGCAGAAATCAACACCCGGTTTTCCGAGACCATTGAAGGTATAAGGGTTATCCAGCTTTTTCGATGTGAAGAAAATAATTTCCATAACTTTAAGGGCCTGAACCATGAAAACTACCTAGCAGGCATGCGGCAGATCCGGGTTTTAGCTGCATTTATGCCCCTTATAGAAATCTTAGGGGTATTTGCGGTTGCGCTAGTTATCTTTTACGGTGGGAATAATGTAATTTCCGGAGGCCTTAGTCTTGGCGCCCTTGTTGCCTTTGTTGCTTATATAAAAATGTTTTTCCGGCCCATCAGGGATCTGGCCGAAAAGTACAATATCCTCCAGAATGCCATGGCTTCGGCTGAAAGGATATTTTTATTATTAGACAGCCGGAGCATGTTGCCTCAAGTTGCTTTTGGCTCACAAAACAGTGCATCGAATTTAAACGTGATAAAGGAAATTTCCTTTGAAAATGTTTCCTTTAATTATGTTCCAGGCGAAATAGTTCTTTCAGGGATTTCGTTTAAAGTCGGAGAAGGAGAAATATTGGCTGTGGTCGGGCCCACTGGTTCAGGCAAAACTTCTCTAATTAACCTGATTACCCGCTTTTACGATCCTGTGTCAGGCCTGGTTTGCATAAACGGGAGGGATATACGGGAATTTGAAACTTCAATTTTCAGGTCAAAAATGGCGCTGGTTATGCAAGAACCTTTTTTATTTTCAGGGACCGTTCGGGAAAATATTTTAAAAGGGAAAAAAGATCTTTCAGAGCAGGAACTGGAAAATATTTTAAAAGTCTCAAATTGTAAAGACTTTATTGACAGGTTGCCTGAGGGATTAGACACTATGCTGGTAAGCGGCGGAGCATCTATATCAAGCGGTGAGCGCCAGTTAGTATCTATTGCAAAGGCTTTTGCCGGTGATCCGCAGCTTATACTGTTTGATGAGGCTACATCATTTATTGATTCTCAGACGGAAATAGAGATCCAGAAGGCTCTTAATAACCTGATGAACAGGAGAACATCCATTATAGTCGCCCATCGTCTCTCAACCATCCGTAGCGCCGATAAAATAATTGTGCTCAGCAAGGGGCGTATCATCGAAACAGGAACCCACAGTAAATTGATGGATAAGAAAGGGTTTTATTTCAAATTAAATCAGTTGCAGAATCAAACAGCTTCCGCTTCTATTTTGCATTAAAACAGAATCGGGATTATATGGTCTCTAATCAATATTTTAGTGGCATATATTTCTTGCCAAATCAAATTTTTCATGATACGAAAATTCGTTCATTAAGGTAGGTTTAGAACCAGTTGGATATATAGAAAATTTTGAGAGATAATTAAAATAGGAACAAATATAGATTCGAGACCTTTGAAAAATGCTCAATTTCGAAGTCTCCGCTTATCTGTTCAAGTTCAAGGAAGGCGAAAATTTTAACCGCAGGAATATATGGAATATTTCGAGGATTAAAATTTGAGCCTGACACAGAAATTGGGCAGATAAGCGGAGACTTCGAAAGGGAGTGTTTTTCAAAGGTTTCGGGTCGATGACCTGTTCCTGCAACGTTAACTTATTTTATCAATAGGAGGAGAATGTATGGCTTTTAATGCAGTAGAAATGGCTGATTGGCAGATTTCCGAGGCAGCAGAAGAAAATATGCCGACCCCGGATGAGTGGAGAGACAAACTAGGTCTTCAAAAAGATGAAATGCTGCCCATGGGCAGGCTGGCCAAGCTGGACTTTCTAAAAATTATTGACCGCCTGAAAGACGAACCGGATGGGAAGTACATTGAGGTGACTGCAATTTCACCCACCCCGCTTGGAGAAGGGAAAAGCACTACTTCATGCGGTTTGATGGAAGGTCTCGGCAAACGTGGTGTGAACGTCGGCGGTGCGCTCAGACAACCATCGGGTGGCCCCACCATGAACGTAAAAGGAACCGCTGCAGGCGGAGGTAACTCTCTGCTTATTCCAATGACGGAGTTTTCTCTGGGATTGACCGGTGATATCAATGACATCATGAACGCCCATAACCTTGCAATGGTGGCCATGACGGCACGGATGCAGCATGAACGCAACTACAACGACGAGCAGCTGAAAAGGCTGACCGGCATGCGTCGCCTCGACATTGACCCCACTCGTGTGGAATTGGGATGGATCATCGATTATTGCGCCCAGTCTTTGAGAAACATCATCATAGGCATTGGCGGCCGTTATGACGGTTTTACCATGCAGTCAAAATTCGGTATTGCCGTAGGTTCAGAATGTATGGCGATTCTGGCTGTTATCAGGGATCTGGCTGATTTGAAAAAACGGCTTAATGAAATTACCGTTGCATTTGACAAGAGCGGCAAGCCTGTGACCACCGGTGATCTGGAAGTCGGTAATGCTATGACCGCATTTATGCGTAATACCATTAATCCGACTTTAATGTGTACAGCCGAATACAATCCGTGCATGGTTCATGCAGGACCGTTTGCAAATATCGCTGTGGGCCAGTCTTCAATTATTGCAGACCGTGTAGGCCTTAAACTGTTTGACTATCATGTTACTGAAAGTGGGTTTGCGGCGGACATAGGGTTTGAAAAATTCTGGAATGTAAAATGCCGTTTCAGCGGATTAAAACCCCATGTATCTGTTTTGACATCTACCATACGCGCACTCAAGATGCACGGCGGCGGCCCGAAGGTTGTGGCCGGTATTCCCTTGGATGATTCATATACCAAAGAGAATCTGGAACTTGTGGAAAAGGGTTGTGCAAACATGGTCCATCATATCAATACCATCCGCAAGGCAGGGATCAACCCGGTTGTGTGTATAAATCGTTTTTACACAGATACGGATGCAGAATGTGCCGTTGTGCGAAAAGCCGCTGAAGCAGCTGGCGCTCGCTGTGCCGAGTCCAAGCACTGGGAGCTTGGTGGTGACGGTGCACTCGAATTTGCAGATGCAGTCGTTGATGCATGTAACGAGGAGAATGAATTCAAATTCCTGTATCCTCTTGAAATGAAACTGCGGGATCGCGTTGAAATGATTGCCAAGGAAGTCTATGGTGCCGATGGGGTTTCATGGAGTGCAGAGGCCGAATCAAAGGCCAAGATGCTTGAGGCTGACTCTAAATATGATGATTTTGCTACCATGATGGTGAAAACTCATCTAAGCCTCACCCACGATCCCGTCTTAAAGGGTGTACCCAAGGGCTGGACTCTGCCCATCCAGGACATCTTAATCTATTCAGGTGCAAAATTCCTGTGCCCATGCGCCGGAACCATCAGCCTGATGCCTGGTACCAGTTCAAATCCGGCTTTTAGAAGGATTGATGTGGATGTAGAAAACGGTAAGGTGACAGGACTGTTCTAATTGTGTAATTAATAATGCTATGTAAAAAAAAGGCCCGGGTATTTATACCGGGCCTTTTTTATGTGACGGGTGTGGTGAGCACAATCTTACCCGGTAGTATTTTGCAGGAGGTTACTATAATATGTCCCATACAAATAAATTTGGGAATCTTTATGCCTTTTTTCCATTTATATGAGCTAATTTTTAGATCGATGAGAGTTATAAACTTCGAAAATTTACACATCCCGATGCAGAATCACATCTTTACAATCCCCATAGATAATGGTAAATAATTAGCTGCTGAATAGAGCGGCCCAGTCCAACAAAGTTTTATCCATCATCCCGCTGATTAAATGTATCGTCCGAGCTTTTAAAACTGTTTCTGCCAAACTGGGCTTTCTCCTGCATTCTTTTACTGCGGGACAATGGATAAAACTCTATACGTTGGGCCTCTGAAATTTAAGGTTACAAATTTGAACGACACCTTTTTCAATACAATCCTTTTATTAGGCTTTACCGCTGTAATAGGCGATTTCATTATTCCAGCCGTCATTTCAAGGCGGTATCCAAACTATAGCCAGTTGCGTGATACAATAAGCATATTAGGGACGAATGAGAGTCCCGTAAAAAAACAAACATCAACGTGGCTCATTGCTCTTGGTCTTTTACTTATCTGTTTTGGAATCGGCCAAAGCCTGCAATTCATAGATCATACATGGAAGCATTGGCTATACATATGGGGGATCATAGCGTTTGGGGTTGGTGCTGGAATTATGGCAGGGGTATATCCTGAAGATCCAAAAGGAATGGAGGAAACCAACACAGGCAAGATTCACGGAATTAGTTCAGGATTGGGATTCATGATTTTGCTTTTAAACCCACTGTTGGCATTGGGTATTGACGAATTTAATGGATTGGAATGGTTTAATTGCATTTTTTTTGTTGCTGGTGTGATAACATTTATATTGTTCATAGTATCTGAAAAAAAAAGGAATGGGATATTGGCATTAAGTGGGCTTTGGCAAAGACTTAATTTGCTTGCTGTTTATAGCCCTCTACTTCTGAACTATATTGCAACAAAACCGGCCCAACCATAAAATGCAGCAGACGCAAAAAACTGCGCCGCTGATTTAAACGTTCTCGGCGGCTGCGCCTCGAACTAAATCCTGATTGAAGGTTATGAAACCACTTCTAATAGAATAAAAACCAAATTTCAAGAAGAGTCATTATATAAGGTGACCTTGACATGCGGATGTAATAAAAATACATAGTAAACCAGAAAAGAGGCAGGCTGATGATTAAATTTGATAATTCCGATAACCCGTTCTTCAATCCTTAAGATGCCGATGAATTTCCAAATTATTTCGATAATACCAGTATTGATTTTCCTGTTGCTGCCGACATCAGCCTCTTCTGAGATAACGCAGAAACTTCCTCCATTGAAGGTGATGACCTATAATATAAGGGCCTGTGATTTTGGATTGAAGAATATCATTGCCACTCTCAAACAGGCGAATGCAGACATTATAGCGCTGCAGGAAGTAGATAAATTTGTTAAACGGACCGGCCGTGTGGACCAGCCAAAGAAGATATCACAGGCACTGGGTATGTATTATACATTCAGGAAGCATTTTTCATATCAGGGAGGAGAATTCGGCCTGGCATTGCTGAGCCGTTATAGGATCGATCAGGTGAAGCGGATGAAAGTCAAACGCAGTAATTTAATTCTGCTGAAAGCTCGTATTAATGCGCCCGGTCAAACCGTAGGTGTGGTTGTGGTACATTTTCATCCGACCAATCCCTTTGATGATAAAGCAACCAAAGAATCGAACACATCGGCTCGAAAACGCGAGGCAAAAAAAGCATTTGATACGGCAGGCCGTTTCCAATCACCGGTCCTCATAATGGGGGATTTTAACGCCGCCTCAGGATCTTATGCGTATGATCTTTTTAAGGAAAAGTATCAGGATGCATGCGAATCAACGGGTAATTTATGGCGCAAAACCTGGCCGGCAAAATTTCCGGTAACGCGCATAGATTATATCTGGGCATCTAAACATTTTAAAATATTGAGTTGTAGAACGATAAACAGCCATGCATCGGATCATAGGCCAGTTGTGGCAAGGATTCAGCTGATCTCAACCGGTCCATCTATAAACTAAAACCCTACATACCTGTTTTAGTACTTAGTGTGATATATGATTTCATGAAAGTAATTTTAGTTCTTATATAATCCCAAACATCATTTAATACATATGCAGATAAAAGTAGTATGACTTTGGTGATAAAAGGTTCTTTAGAAATGATGTTTTCGACTTTTATTCGTTTCCTATCACTTATAGGTGGCGTTGTAAGCCAAACAATAAATAAACGACAATTTTCCAACAAGGCTGCTGCTGAAAAATGGCGCAATGCCACTGGACCCGGTCCAAGCGGAAACGATGCATCTTCTTTATCGTTTGTCCGATGAAACATACGAGGTAATGGTAAAAACCTATTGTAGTAAATTCCCAGATAGATTCCCGTATTCTTGCAAGTAACTTATTAGGTGATAAATGAATACGATATTACTCAACCTAATTGAATCGTTTCATGAAAAAGTCTCTGAAGCCGAAGAGATAATGAAAAAAGAATTCAACATAGATGAACCGAGGCTCTTCCGTAAGCAAGATATTCCTCGGTGGGGACATATTGGTAAAAACAAATATTCATTCCATGGGATTGGTTGCCGTTTTAAATTCGAAAAGGCTTTCGTAGATTATGATTATGGAGAGCACGGGAGAAATGATGGATTTGATTTATGGCGTCTCTCAGATTACGGAAGGCAATTTGAGCAGTTTAAAGAATATATTAAGACTGATGAAATAAAATCGGATTTCCAAACCAGTATCGACGTTGGTGAAATAGTTCGTTCCGGTGGCAAGTATGACAATTTGTATTACTTATCAAAAAGTATATAACATCCCATTGGAGCTTAACGTCTTGATCGGTGCGGCTTTTGAAGATATTTGATCTTTACAATTTTTTTTGATTTTGAACTCCACCGGGTACAACCCGGCGTGGCTCAAATATTAGTTAACCACAAACAGGAATCTATTATGGAAATATCACCTGTAACCGAAAATGATCTTCCTGAACTATCTCGTTTATACCAACAGTTAATTCCGAATGATATTTCAATTCCGAAGATGAAAAAAGTTCTTGATAGGAACAAGGACAACTCAAATCATATTATTTTGGTGGCAAGAGATAATGGGAAATTGGTTGGTACGTTATTGGCAGCAACTTGTGAAATGCTCTTTAGCCAATGTAAATCATTCATGGTTGTTGAAGATGTAATTGTGGCTGAAGCTCACCGACGGTCAGGTGTAGGTGTCGCCCTTATACAACACATTGAAGGGTATGCAAAAAATAATAACTGCTCCTATATAATGCTTGTTACTGATATTGATCGTGTTGGGTCTCAGAAATTTTATGAATCGCTCGGTTACAAGACAAAAGAATACTGTGCTTTCAAAAAACAATTATAAATCAGCGGTCACCAAACGTTCAAGTTGACCGGCAACTTAGCTCTGCGTTCTCAAAGGAAGGGATAATGTCTTCTGATATAAAGTATATTCTTGCTATTGATCTAGGTACTTCCGGCCCAAAGGTTGTCCTTGTCTCTGTATTTGGAGACATTCTTGACCATGAATTTGAAAAGACAGATACTTCATTTCTGCCCGACGGCGGTGTTGAAGAGAACCCGGATGACTGGTGGAATGCCATCATCAAATCAGCTAAAAGGCTTTTATCCAAAAATCTTGTCCCAATAGATGATATCATAGCCATCTGTTGCACAAGCCAGTGGTCGGGTACTGTGGCCGTGGATAAGAGCGGGAATCACCTGATGAACGCCATAACCTGGATGGATTCCAGGGGGGCCGCACATGTAAAAAAAATCACCAATGGCCTGATTAAAATCGAAGGATATGGTATTACAAAACTTTATAAATGGTTGAAACTTACAGGAGGCATTCCCTTAAGATCCGGTAAAGACTCGATTGCCCATATCCTTTTTATTAAAAATGTATTTCCCGAAATTTATAAAAACACCTTTAAGTTTTTAGAACCAAAAGATTTTTTAAACCTGAAACTGACCGGAAAGTTTTATGCTTCCAATGAATCCATCACACTGCATTGGGTCACTGATAACAGGGACATCAATAATATTTGCTATCATAACGACTTAATAAAAATGGCCGGTATTTCAAGGGAAAAACTGCCTGAATTGAAACAGGCAACTGATATCATCGGTACTGTGAAAAAGGAAATTGCTCGGGAACTTGGTCTCAATAAATCTACCCGGGTAGTTATGGGAACACCTGATATCCATTCTGCAGCCATTGGTTCCGGTGCTATTGACGATTTTGCAGGTCATCTTTATGTGGGGACTTCGGGTTGGCTTTTATGTCACCTTCCTTACAAAAAGACAGACCTTTTTCATAATATGGGAGCCCTGCCCTCTGCCATCCCCGGGAAATACCTTCTGGTCAATGAACAGGATATCGCAGGAGAAGCCCTGAACTTTTTAAGAGACAATATCATTTACCCGGAAGATGAGCTGACACCTGCAACCAGGGTCAAAGATGTTTACAAAACATTTAACACCATGGCTGCAAAAATTTCTCCCGGGTGTGACAACCTTATATTCACTCCATGGCTGAATGGTGAAAGGTCCCCGGTTGATGACTCCTATATAAGATCCGGATTTCACAACATGTCTTTAAATACAACAAGGTCACATATGGTCAGGGCAGTGTTTGAAGGCGTGGCCTTTAATGCCAAATGGCTGCTCAAATATGTTGAAAAATTAATTAAAAAGAAGATGAAACATATCAACATCATCGGCGGCGGTGCCAAATCCGATCTCTGGTGCCAGATTCATGCCGATATTCTCAACAGAACCATCAGAAGGGTCAAAGATCCTATCCAGGCCAATGCAAGGGGAGCAGGACTTCTTGGGTCTGTTGCCCTCGGATATCTCAAATTTAATGAAATACCTGAAAGAACTGAATATGACTCAATTTTCAAGCCCAACCCGAAAACCCGGAAACTCTATAAAAAATTGTTTAAACAATACCAGGCCATTTATAAACAAAACAAAAAAATACATAAAAGGTTAAACAAATAAAAATGATTGAAAAACTATTTAATTTCATTCCCCAAAAGCTTGCATGCTTTCTTGAAAAGCACTTAAAAAAAATACCCTATGTGAGAAACAGGATCGATAACGAGATCAATGGATTTATGAAAGATATTGAAAGCTCATTAAAACCATATAAAGACACTTTTCAATCTTACACCAGTCTGCCTCAAGCGCCACTTGAAAGAGATTATATCATACGCCAGATTCTTGAAATGAATACTATGGAAGAAGATAAATGGAAAGATGGATATGTCTCAGGAGCAGTTTACCATGGCAACCAGGAGCATATTGAATTTTTGAACAAAGTCTATGCCATAACATCCCAAAGCAATCCGCTGCACTCCGACCTCTGGCCCAGTGCTTCCAAGTTTGAAGCGGAAATCATTGCAATGACCGCCTCCATTCTTTCGTCAAAAAAGACCGATGACCACATTTGCGGCACGGTCACGTCCGGCGGAACAGAAAGTATTCTTCTTGCCATGAAAACCTACCGGGATTTTGCAAGGGTTAAACGAAACATAAAAAAACCGGAACTCATTGTGCCGGTGACTGCTCATG
Organism: Desulfobacteraceae bacterium; assembly: GCA_030612225.1. GTDB lineage: Bacteria > Desulfobacterota > Desulfobacteria > Desulfobacterales > JAUWMJ01 > JAUWMJ01. Next base: position 1,418 of record JAUWOH010000011.1, on the reverse strand, counting down.
CCGCCTTTGACAAGGCCTGCCAGTATTTTAATATCAAAATGCAACATATTCCGGTCAACGAACACTTTCAGGCCGATATCCGTAAGATAAAAAAAGCCGTCAACAAAAACACCATTGCCATTGTCGGCTCAGCTCCGTCCTTTCCTCATGGTACCGTTGATCCCATAGAAGAGATGTCGGCGATTGCTTTGGAACAGAATATCGGTTTTCATACAGACGCATGCCTTGGAGGGTTTGTGCTTCCATTTGCCGAAAAATTAGGCTTTGATGTGCCGCTGTTTGATTTCAGGCTTAAAGGTGTCACCTCCATGTCAGCCGACACCCATAAATACGGATATGCTGCCAAGGGTACCTCTGTTGTCATGTATCGCGGTAAAGAACTCAGACATTTTCAGTTCTATACGGTCACTGACTGGCCGGGCGGCCTTTATTTTTCCCCAACATTTGCCGGGAGCAGACCAGGAGCATTGAGCGCTGCATGCTGGGCATCACTGCTTTCCACTGGTGAAAAAGGATACCTGGATGCCACACTAAAAATAATGGATGCTGCAAATGAAATAAAACAGGGTATAAACGATATCCCGGAACTTTATATTCTTGGAAAACCCCTGTGGGTTATTGCTTTCGGTTCCAAAGAGCTTAACATTTACAGGGTGCTTGACGAAATGACCCAAAAGGGCTGGAGCTTAAACGGCCTTCACAAACCCTCCTGCGTTCATATCGCCATCACCTTACGACATACCCTGAAAGGAGTTTGCCAAAGATTTGTTGAAGACCTGAAACAGAGTGTTGAAACAGTTAAAACAACACCGGATATGAAAAAAGGCATGGCACCTGTATATGGGATGGCAGCAACACTTCCTGCCAGGGGAATTGTCAGCGACATCCTGAAAAAATACCTGGACACTTATTATAAGGTTTGAACTGACGGTTAAAAAAAGTTTTAGCTGTGATTAAGACCAATCAGATTTCTTTCCCATTAATGAGAACAGTGATTTGGTTATGATCATCTGCCGAAAGCTCGACATGATCATCGCAACGACCGGTAAGTTCCGGGTGATTGTTTCTTAAAGTTCCGAAATCAAGGGTTTGCAGGGCGTGTTGCAGGATTTCTATCTGTTTTTCAATATGATCTTTATCGTCTGCCTTAAAATATTTTAAAACAGACTGATTATATAGTCTTTTTGTTTCCGTCTCAATACAATGCCTGGAAAGATTTAGTTTGATTTTCATTTTCCCAGTCAATATTTCCGTTATCCACGAACCTAAAATGGGAACCTAAAATATAAGCAAAAAGCTTAAAGTATGCCGCAGAGATCTACAGAAAATGCATGGCACAATCAGATGAAATTGAATTTTTCTAAACCTATAGAGGCGCTAAAATTCTCCCAGAGGTCGTGTAAAGGTAAATTTTGCAG
>JAUWOH010000403.1 GCA_030612225.1 Desulfobacteraceae bacterium | reverse complement strand
TGCTTTTTTGTTTTTAATGCTTTTAGTTTTAAATTAATCTAGTGAGGATTGGCTAAATTTTTGTAACCATAACTTCGTCCTCTAAATAACAAACCCAAATAATGCCTTTGCTTTTAATGCCTTTTTGTTTTTGATGCCTTTTTGTTTTTGATGCCTTTACTTAAATTGTTGCTTTCGTCATAAAAAATTAAGCCACGCCTACCCCCATGGTTTTAATGCCTTTATTCAGCACAACGCAGAATTAACCGGATTGTGAGTGCTTTTCCGAACAATTCCGGTTCAATGACTTGTTATATGATGATATCATGTTCTAAATCCAGTTAATCTAAAATCATCTCCAGTAATTTCAGAAGAGATGTGGTCTATAAATTGATACATGGCCTTTGAAATAAATTCTGATAAAAGCCAACTAGCCTTCCTCTCTAAATGCTCCTTCAAGCTTTGGGGTTGATATCGAGCCAGCTCGCTAAGTCGATGCATAGCAATAAATGTTAAAGATAATGAAGAGCGATCTATAACTTCAGCTACATTTTTCCTTTTGAGATACCATAAATTAGTTGGACTATAGATATATCTTAATTGTTTACGTATTCTTATATGATATTTTCTTAATTTTTCGATACTTTCTGTTGTTGGTTGATTGTGGGGAGCCTTCCACATAAACGTTTTATCACGTCTAATCGTATAAAACTGATCATTGTGATATTTCCTATCAACACTAAAGCCAATTAATTTCTTAAGTGTTCCAGGGATAGAGTTTTCTTCTTCAAGCTGTGCTTCAAACCAGGCTTCTTCACGTTATTTGTCATATACAAATCTTGGATTAATGATAGGTATAAATAATTCGGGGCTTGGAAATGTTAAACAGAATGCTCTATGAATATATTGAAGCTTATATAAAATATCTTTTAAACTGTATTCTACTCCACCTGAACGTATTGGCTCCCGCAGGTAACTAGAAAAACTTGATGCTATTCCACGTGGTTGTAACTTAATAATCTCATTTTTGAGGTGATAATGTCCGTCTTGGCCTTTTCCTGAAACTCCATGTTTGAGATCAAAACGATGCCCTTTAAAAATTAATAAAGCCTTTATTGCATTTAGAAACGTATAATAAGTTGTTAAAGGAGAAGAAATTAATGTTAGGTTTTGTGTAGCATTATAAAAATTGTGGGCTTGCTCCCAATAAAATAAAGCTTTTTCAGCTTTCTTTTCTTTGAGAAATATTTCAACATACCGCCAGGTTGAGTCAGTGAGGACTGTTTTGCTAGAAAAACGTGGAGATATTACAGATCTTTTAAGAAAAACTTCCTGCTTTTTTATCTTTAATGATGGTCTTGGAATAACAGGTTTTATTTCTTCCTTAATCTGTTTGATCTTCGTTTCATTATTTCGTATTCGTTTTGATAATGAGTCTATCGAACTTTTTCTAGGCATATCGCACCATATGTTTTTTCATACCGGGTAGCTTGGAGGCCTCACGGCCCCCGCGCCCCCTGAGAACCGGACATGAAAGTTTCCCTTCTTGTCGGCTCAAGCATTTCAAAGGACACCCTTGTGGACTGCCCCAGCTATTGTACCTCTAGTTGATCATGGCCCTGTACTCCCTTGCAGAAAGAGCCGGGAGTAGGCGCGCTTCCTTATTGTGCCTTCGTCTCCAGAAATAATATGCATACTCAGGCATGTATGGATTTGCATCAGCCCTGATCTTCACATACCGTTTTATCCCTATTGAGCCAAGACGCACAACCTGATACAGGCGTTTGCCTTTCTTGGTTTTGCCTTTTACTGAAAACACCCATTTCGGTTCAACCTGCCAATAGTGCTTTACCAGCCACTTTTTGGACTTATGGGGATGTCTTCTGCGCAGCATTCGCCAAAGTTGCTCATAGATATATGTATCAATACGTGCAAAGGCTTCCGATGCCACTACATGTCGATGATAGTTGCCCCAACCTCGAAGCGTTTGATTTAACTTCTTGATCAGAGCAGGCATCGGCGCGCTGACGTGTTTGCGGATTAAGTTTCCTGCCTTCCTTTGAAGGGCGAGGACTCCCTCCTTGTTAGGGGTTATGTGTAGCACATTCCCTTTCTTTCGGAAGGTTTGGCCCGGGAATGTAAATCCGTGCTTTATGTGCGTGATCTCGGTCTTTTCCTCTGAGAAACTAAGACCGCGTTCGGCAATGTAATTCTGTGCTGCCGGTATGACATGTCTCATGAGTATCTGCTTGGATTTACCCGTGACGATTGAATCATCAGCATAACGGATAAAGTTAACGCGACACCTACGGGGAACTGCTTTTCTGATGGCTTCTTCTAAACCGTCCAAAGTCATATTAGCGATCGTAGGACTAATTACTCCGCCTTGAGGGGTTCCTTTCAGTGTTGGGTAAAATTTCCCGCCTTCAATGTATCCGGCATCTAACCACTTACGAAGAACTTCACGATCCATGGGGATATTCTTCAGCATCCATTTCTGACAGATATTATCATAACAGCCATTAATATCCGCTTTCCAAATCCATGTTGCCGAGTTCGGCTGCGATAAGGCGTTGAAAGCCGCCTGAATAGCATCAGCGCAGCTTCTGCCTTCCCGAAATCCATAAGAGTTACGATCTGCCGTGGTTTCCGCTACCGGTGCCAGTGCTAGTTTGTGCAGTGCTTGCATTGCTCTGTCAATCATACAAGGTATGGAAAGGGGTCTTTTCTTCGCTTTGTTCTTCTTCGGGATATATATCCGTCTAAGTGGTTGCGGCCTGTAGCCACGTCTGCGCAGGCTTTGAATAGCCCGCCATTTGGCTCGGACGCCTCTCCATACGACGCCGTCAACACCAGGAGTTTTCTTCCCCTTGTTTGAGGTCACTCTTTTCACAGCCAGTGCCTTGGCGTAGAACGAGCGTGTGAGCAGATACTGCAAAATCCTAATCTTATTCCATCTGCCCTCCTTCACAGCCTTTGCGATACGCATTTGCAGCCTTCTGACTTCGCTTTGAGCTTTCTTCCAATTAATATTTTCCCAGCTCTCTGCTTTGTTGACAGGTGCACCAGCCGAAGCCGTCTTTTGCTTTCCCATCTTCAAAGGTCCTCCAAATTATCTCGCAATGAAACACCAGTCGGACGTGGGCACGCTGTTCTCCGGAGTCGAAGACATCCGGATTTCACGTTAAGCCATACTAAGCGCTCTATCCATCCCATTACAGGACGGCATTTGCTTGTTCCGACCTCTCATTGTCGTCCCTCGGTTGGCCTGCCTTACTGTTGGC
>JAUWOH010000414.1 GCA_030612225.1 Desulfobacteraceae bacterium | reverse complement strand
AGTAGATACAACCGCCCGTAGAAATCCTGCCATCCCTGTTTGGACAGGAAAGACCGGCATCAATGGTTATTTTCTGGACCCTGCACCCGAAAATACTTCTAAAATAAGAATTTAAATCGTTGTATCTTTTATCCATATCAGTTATCCATTGCTTGACCTGTTGACGAGTTGATTATATTTGTTTTAGAAAAAAAAGGAAGTTAAAAATATTATTGTAACACTTTAGTTCTTTGGAAAAGTGCCTAAAGTTAAGGTGTCGCTCCTGCCTGTGCGTCAACGCACACAGACAGGTCGCTCCATTTATTTAATATACAATAGATAGAATTCCACAACTTTAGTCACTTTAGACACTTTAGCTCACTTTAGGCACTTCACAACCCAACGACTTAACTGCAATACTTTTACAAAATATTATCCATGTTTTCAAAGCGCTAAATTATTACGAAGAAACTGGAAATGATTTTTTATCAGAAAAAATACGACATAATCGTTGTTGGCGCAGGCCATGCAGGATGTGAAGCTGCCCTGGCGTCCGCCAGGATGGGGTGTGCCGTTCTTCTTTTAGCTATAGATCTGGATAAGGTTGCAGCAATGCCGTGCAGCCCGTCCATCGGCGGAATGGCAAAGGGACAGCTTGTAAAAGAGATAGATGCTTTGGGTGGCGAGATGGCAAGAATTACAGATAAGTCGGCCATTGCATTCAGAACGCTGAACACCAAAAAGGGTCCCGCTGTTCATTCAACCAGAACGCAAAACGACAAGATCCGTTACCATGTGGCTATGAAAGCTGTTTTAGAGAAAGAGCCAAACCTCGATCTAAAGCAAGCCATGGTTGAAAAGCTTGTTATAGAGGATAGCAAAGTCGTTGGTTTGGAGGATGAAACAGGGTTTGGATACCAGTCCAGGGCAGTTATTCTGGCTACAGGAACCTTTTTAAGCGGCCTTATACATATCGGTTTTAAATCGATTAAGGCAGGAAGAGCCGGAGAGTTTGCTTCTTATGGCCTTCCCGCACACTTAAGCGAGCTTGGGTTCGAATTAGGAAGGATGAAAACCGGCACACCCCCCAGGTTAAAAAAATCAAGTATTGATTTTACAAAATTTGAGAAACAGGAAGTAGAACAAAACCCTTCCCCCTTTTCATTTTTTACCGATAAAATTACCATGCCTCAAATCCCGAGTTATATCGGACACACAAACCAACAGAGTCATAAAATTGTCCTGGACAACCTTAAACGCAGTGCACTGTATGGCGGAGTTATCAAAGGAATTTCCGCCAGGTATTGTCCCTCATTTGAAGATAAAATTATAAGGTTTCCGGATAGAGAAAGACACCAGGTAATCCTTGAGCCTGAAGGGCTCGATACGGAAGAAATTTATTCCAGCGGCCTTGGAAACAGCCTTCCCATGGAAATCCAGATTCAGTTTGTCCGATCTGTTAAAGGACTGGAGGAGGCTGAGATAATGCGACCTGCATATGCCATAGAGTACGATTATGTAAATCCAATCCAGCTTAACCCCACACTTGAAACAAAACCTGTCTCAGGGCTTTACATGGCCGGACAGATAAACGGCACTTCTGGCTATGAAGAGGCGGCCGCACAGGGAATGTGGGCAGGTATAAACGCAGCATGCAGGATTCAAAGAATGCCACCCTTCATTCTGGACAGATCGCAGGCGTACATAGGCGTGATGATAGACGACCTTGTTACAAGGGGTACCCGTGAGCCGTATAGAATGTTTACTTCAAGGGCCGAATACCGGCTTATGCTGCGGGAAGACAATGCTGACCTGCGGCTTATGGAAACCGGTCATAAACTCGGCTTAATAGATAATAACACCTTAAAAGACATCAAAGAAAGAAAAAAACAGATTGCAGATGAGATAAGAAGGGTTAAAAAAACCATTATCAAACCGGTAAAAAAGGTAAATGACTATCTGAAGAGTCGTGATTCTAGTGAAATCAACAGTGGGATTCATCTTGATCAGCTTCTTAAACGGGCTCAACTCGATTATAGTGCTGTTGAAGAACTTGCCGGAAGCTCCGACAACCTCAGCCCGAAGGTTAGCAGGCAGGTAGAAATAGAAATCAAGTACGAAGGGTATATACAACGTCAGCTCAAAGAAATCAAAAAATTCAAAGACCTTGAAAAAATTAAAGTACCACAAGATTTTAATTTCACCATTGTCCATGGCCTTTCAAATGAATTGAAGGAAAAGCTGTCAGCAGTGAAGCCTTCCTCCCTGGGACAGGCATCACGCATAGATGGGATCACACCGGCCGCGATTTCCGTGCTTATGATTGCCATTAAAGCTTCTAAAAAAAGTTAATATTGATGGCGTCGTAGAAAGTCCCATCTACTGCGTTGCAGCGGTTTTTCAGGAACTCGGCATACTACATGTATTGCCTCATTCCTGAAAAACCGCTGCGCCTTGCACCCCAAGGGCACTTCCTGCGGGGCGTATATGGAACTTTCTACGACGCCATCAGTGATACTTTTTATGAGACTGTCAAGATTGATTCAAGGTTTACAGGAAACAACCGATATTACATTAATAACCGTCCAGTTCCCTTGACACTGAAGAACTTTAAACTTATTTTCTATTAACTGTTCAAATTCACAGTTCAAGGGCTCAAGGTCCAGGGGTTATTTCTTTACTATCAACCTGAACAGTTGATTCGTGAGTTATGAACAGTCTTGCGCCGAAATGCAAAGTGAGTTCCACGTGACATCGGTTAAATACATAACGAATATTGAGTTGCAGGACGTATATTACTGGCTCAACGAAAGAAAGATAACCTTGAACAGTGAACTCTGAACCCTGGTCGCCTACGGCGCCGCCAAAGGCGGGTAAACCTGTGAAGAATTACAGGAGAAATAGATATAACAGTAACTATATAAATATCATCTGTTATAAAAGAAATATAATTTAAGCAAATAACATTAGACTCAAAAGAGTCGTGTGTTGAAAAACGTTTTTCAAAAATTTTAATATAGTGTTTATTTTAATACAACTAACTCTTTTATAACCATTATCTTCACATCATTATTAATTTTTATCCTGGTAACTCTATTGCAGACTAATAACCACTGAAATACTTCACATTTGAATACTTTAGGGTAATATTTATGTGTATTTTTTGACCAAGACCAATTATTCAATATATGTTTAATTT
>JAUWOH010000134.1 GCA_030612225.1 Desulfobacteraceae bacterium | reverse complement strand
AAGATCGAAAGCCAAATCATTAAAAAATAATAAAAGAGAGCCGGTTTCAAAACGTTTTAATTTTGCCTGCCTAGTGAAATGCAAGGCCTATTTCATCGGGGTTAAATCAGTATTTCATTTAACCGTGGTTCAAAGTCAAGTCGAAGATCCCAGACTTTGAGCGGGGCGTTTTGAAATTGGCTCTCTATATTGATGCTCATCCCAACGTTTATGCTGTCATTTTTGCCTGTCTTTTTTCCGGAAACAACCTCTTTATATCATTTTCGGTTGCCTTGCAGATACCCCTTTCGGTTATAAAACCTGTAACAAGCCTTGCCGGCGTTACATCAAATGCGTAATTTGCAACATGGCTTTTGGGGGGAGGAACCAGAACACTTCTTATGGTATTGTTGTCTAAACCCTGTATATATCTTATTTCATCCGGATCGCGTTTTTCTATGGGAATCTCATTGATTCCGTTTTGTAATGACCAGTCAAAAGTGCTGGATGGAAGGGCGACATAAAAAGGAATATTATTGTCTTTGGCTGCAAGCGCTTTTAGATAAGTTCCGATCTTGTTTGCAACATCACCGGTATATGTGGTTCTGTCTGTGCCAACGATGACCATATCAACCATACCGTGCTGCATGAGATGACCGCCGGCGTTGTCGGTAATTACAGTATGTTTTACGCCATATTCTCCAAGCTCCCAGGCTGTCAGCCTCGCCCCCTGGTTAAGAGGTCTGGTTTCATCCACCCATACATGCACATCTATTCCTGTGTCAAATGCAGCATAAATTGGTGCAGTTGCCGTGCCGTATTCAACACAGGCAAGCCATCCTGCATTGCAGTGGGTTAATATATTGACTGTTTTTCCCTTTTTGTTGCGGCTGATTTCCTCAATTAATTTTAGTCCGTGTTCGCCTATTTTCCTGCAGTTGTCAGACTCCTCATCTGCAATTTTTTCAGCCTCTTCTTTGGCAATGTCAATTACTTTCCGGGCATTTTTTACTTCCAGAATTTTAGATAAGACTCTGTCCGCAGCCCAAATAAGATTTACCGCCGTGGGTCTTGCAGATTTAATTCTGCCGCATTCTTTTTTGAGATAGTCTTTACTTATAGTTGTTCCCGGAGAATTCAGGGCCGCAAGATATACACCGTATGCCGCAGTTGCACCGATAAGGGGTGCACCTCTCACATACATCTCTTTTATGGCCATTATTACGTCATCAACTGTTTTTAAGTCTTCAATAACAAACTCGTGGGGAAGACGCCTTTGGTCAATAATTTTGATAACTTTCAAATCCTCATCCAACCAGATGGGGCGAGTCTTTTTGCTGTTTTCTTTCATAATTTAAACCTTTCGAAAAGCAAGTATAATACAAATTTTATTTTAAATTTTGGAATTCGATCACACGGAGGTAAGGGCTCGGTTAAAGATATGGTAAAGTTGGGATGTGCCGCGAAGCAAATGCCCTTAGGGTGCAAAAATGCCAAGTTATTTTAGATCGAGCCCTAAGACTAAGTCCGAATATTTTAGTGCCCAAAATGACCGGATATCAATTAGTTAAAAGATCGGGCAATATTCGGATTTAGCTTGAATTGGACTTTCCATTCAGTCAATATATAGGTAAATAATATAGAATTACAACAAATATATTATGACTCCAAGGCATTTTTTATAGCATTTGCCGCAGCCTCGATGCTTAATGTCCCTGTATTCAACACTAGATCATAATTGATGGGGTCTGTAATATCTGCATTGAAATATTTTCTAATAAATGCTCTGCGTTCAGATTCGGTCCTGATAATACGCCGCTTTGCATCTCTATCAGAAACGCCGAAATTGTTTGATACCTTTTCTACTCTCACATCCAATGGTGCCACGATCCGCACTCTTATCCTTCTCTCTGGAGGGAGCACGAAATTTGCTCCTCGGCCTACAATTACTGCGTTTCCGTGTTTTCCAATAGTTCCGATTACTTTCATGAGATGCCGAAGATACTGGTCCGGCCAAAGATGCTTCTTATCAACAAGAGATGTTATCCACTCTTCTAAAACTGAAAGTCCTTTTTCATCCAGGGTTTCGAGAACACGGGTGCTTACCTGGGCACTTTCGGCCATTTCGTTGATGATTTCCTGGTGAAATACATCCAAACCAAGCTTTTTGCCCAATTCTGTCGCTACTATACGGCCACCGCTGCCAGGCTCTCTGGAAATAGTAATCACAGGAAAAACAATAGCCTCTTTTTTTTCCTTTATTTTCATTAATTGCCATTTCTTAACCTGTTCTTCGATAATTTTAAGTACGGAACGTTTTATTGTTTTCATATTACCTCCTTATTTCGGCTTATCTGTGTGGTTAAAATGCTAAATATATTAAAATTCAAAATGGCTATACGCAACTTTAAGGGCCTTAGATCTTGAGCAGTTTTCAAAGCAACGTCCTGAAAATGGGACTTTTTTAGAGCAGTTAATAACAAAAATTGCAACCCGCAACCCGCACCTCGCAACTCGTAACATTATCTTTCAACGTAAAAACAACATGCTGGCTGAGAGCGGTAATAAATCGTCGATATAATGTTGCTAAGCGCTTAATGTATATTGCTGCTGAATGAAGACGGTTTTGTGTCAAAGGGAATAGATAGCTGGTAAACCCCGTTTTCAAGAGTAGCTTTGACCGGTAATCCTCCCTTTTTAAAAATCTTCATCATTCCTATGTTTGAAAACAACACATCGGCGGTAAAGCCTTGCACGTGCCTTTCTTTAGCCAGGCGGACTAACATTTTATAAAGATATGTTCCTATGCCCAAACCCTGATATTCTTCATCCACAACAAATACTACTTCAGCATTAGGTCCGCGCGGTTCCTTAATGAACCTTGCTTCTGCGATTACACGTCCATGGCCGGCTTCATCTACAACTCCAACAAGAGACATGGTTTGATTCCAGTCCACATTAACGTATTCCTGAGTCTTGGTATGCGGCATTGCAGAAATGTGGCCGAAATATCGGTAATACACTGCCTGGTCGGAAAAACGGTAAAAAAGGCGGCGCATTTCTTCCTCGTCTGAAGGCTTAATGGCTCTGAACCTGACCTCCACGCCGCCTTTAAATGTATGTATAGTTGTGATCTCCGCCGGGTACAGATGGGCGCTTTCCGCCAGATAAATCTGATCCTGATAGATGATCTTCTCCGCCTTTGCATTATCTATAAGTTCCGGTCGGTCATCCGGGTGGGCAATGTCTATCAGGGCTTGAGCTCGCTGCCGAATCGTGTATCCTTTCAGAGAGGCTACGCCGTACTCTGTAACCACCATGTCTATCGATTCCCGCAAACTGAACTGATTAGGAAACTCTTCAATGGAGATCCGTATATTGGGTTTGCCGTTTCTATTTCGACTGGGCAGGGCAAAAACTGTACGACCGCCTGCGGAAATTTCAGCTCCATGGAAAAAATCAAGTACTTCCGCCGGTCCTGTGGCAACATTTCCTTTACCTATCTGGAGTGCAATCCGACCGGTTAAATCTACTTTACGGGCCGGAAGTACAGCCATGAACCGGGGGTTACGACCAATCTGGCTCGGGTTAAATACTTTATCAATTCCTTGAAATTCAACTAAAGGGTTTTGGTCTAACCAGGACAAAAGCTTGGGTGTTCCCAAAGCATAGGAAGCCAGAGACTTGCCCCGGTAAGTCTCTTTATAACGATTGGTCACAGCGCCGCTTGTCACAAGATCCATGAGGGCATCAGTAAAGAAAGGTGAATGAATACCGAGATGTTGCTTATGGATCAGGTGACGTCCCAAAGCCTCGAAAAGGGGACCGATGGAAAAGGCGATGCAGGTTCCATCTTCAATCAACGAGCTGACATTGGCCGCTATTTTATCGAATACTGCACTTACAAGCCAGCGGTCAAAATAAATAGGCTCTTGTGTAGAATGTACCAGCAGATCAAAATCAGAAATGTGTATAAAGGTGTCGCCGTAAGTGCGGGGAATCTTTGAGTTGATTTCTCCCACAACCAATGAAGCTTGTTCCATGGCCTGTCGGGCCACATCTACTGCTATGCCAAGGCTGCAATTGCCATTTCCATCAGGTGGTGCAACCTGAATAAATGCAGCATTAATGGAGATTTGTCCTGATTCAATCAGCTTCGGTATCCATGCAAAACGGCTTGGAACCAGGTCCACCTGTCCTTCAGTAATGGCCTCGTCGGCTACCCAACCGGAAAAGAAAGTTTTAAGGCGGTACTTTTGGCGTCGAAGTTTTTTCAGGGATATGGCATCGCCGAAGCTGACTATCTGGATGAGTTCAAGATCCTGTAAATTACCGGAATCAGAACTCATCAGTTTTTTTACAAGAGTTCGGGGTTCAGCTGCGCCGGTTCCAAGAAAAATGCTCATTCCGGGCTTGATTTTCTCTATGACCGTTTCTGGAGAAACAATCCGGTCTTTCCATTTTTTATAGGCTGATTCTATCATTTATTCATTTCCAGTTTCCTATTAGGCCACGCTTATTTGTTAACAGATAAGCATGATGGTCTCGTAAAAAGCCCAATTTAGACGGTTTCGTAGAAAGATTAAATTCTCCCGCTAAAGTGGGAAACTTTTTACGAAACCGTCAAACATAAATAACGATGGTAGAGGCTCGAAACCTTATACTGCTGCATCGGACTTTTTAAATTGTCCTGTACCGAGAGAAAGCATTTCTTCATATTGAGTTGTTTGAGAAATCATTTTGTACGTCTGTAACAGTCGATTTCCTATCGTTTCTGCAATGCCCTGAAAGAAAATGAGTCCATTGGCCGGATCGTTTTTTAGAATCTTTTGGAACTTTTCACTATCAAAAGTAATCAACTCTACCGGTTCCCGACATTCGGCGGATGCAGAATAAGGCTTGCGACCGATAAGGCTCGACCAACCAAAAGCCTCACCAGCACGGCTAACAATATAAACCACGTGTCCGGCCTTGCCGATGCTTAACCTAACGCGACCTTTTAACAATATATAGAAGCGGTTGGCAGGGTTCCCCTCGTGAAAGAGAAAGTCCCCTTTCTCCCATGATTCTTTTTTTGAGATTTTCATAACTTCGTTTACGAAAATCTGGCTTGTTCCCCAAAAAAAATCTGCTTGTTTAACATACATGACACTACCTCCTTTCTGCCCAGAACCCTGTAGATTGAGTATAAATGAAATAATAGGGCCTTTTGATAGACAAAGGGCAAAAGAGCTTAAAAATTTAAGGATGAATTTATTAGGATATTGCGATGCAAAGGATTCCCTTAAAGGGGGAAAGCGCTTTCCCTTTAAGGGATAAATATCGGAATTTTTAGTGTACCGATCTTCATGGCTATCCTCCGTTACATCCATAATCAAAGAAAACGAAGAAGAGTGCCGATATGATCACGGAGGTCAGTATATGTGCTATTTACCGACTTGACCTTTAAGAAAATCTTGGCGTTATAAAAACAATTGTGAGATTCTAATCAATTCTATAGTAGAATCAAAAGAATGTCAGATGGTTTATATTTGCTGTCTGCTCAGCAAGGAAGAGTAGCTGGCATACCGGCTATCGCTAATTTGAATAGTATTATAAAAATAATATTATATCAACATAAATTAAATCATATTCGGTAGAATGTCAAGCCTGAATGAGTTATAACTTATTTTATTTGCAGAGTATATTTGCAGAATATTTTTATTTCTTAATTTACAAAAAGGGGAACTATACGAAACTTTGCGACATCCACAAGTCCTTTGTCTGTGATTTTCAATTCCGGAATGACAGGAAGCGCCAGAAACGAAAGGGTCATAAAAGGGTCGCTTAAGGAGGTACCGAACTCGTGGGAGATGTAAATCAGATTGTCGAGTTTTTCTTTAATTATTTTTACAGGCTGCAAAGACATTAAACCGGCAATGGGAAGGGGGAGGTCGGCTAAGATTTTTCCGTTGCTTGCTGCGGCCAGACCGCCGCCCATTTTAACTACAGCTTCAAGAGCAGTTTTCATGTCTTCGTCATTAGTTCCGACAATTATGATGTTGTGGCTGTCATGGGCAACAGAGGATGCAAGGGCGCCTTTTTTTAAACCAAAGCCTTTAACAAAGGCTTTACCTGTATTTCCTGTGCCTTTATGTCTTTCTACAACAGCAATTTTGAGTATGTCACGCTTTATATCGGATACTGCTAAATTTTCGAAAACAGCTACTTTAATAAGGCTTTGGCCGGTTATAAGCTGATCGGAAATTATTTCTATGACTCTTGCCTGCTGAGATACGGCGGGAATAGAAAAATCTATTTTGTCAATGTCAACATTCATTGATGACCTGATATTTAAAGGAACAGGTTTTTTAATTTCAGACAATATCTTTCCTTTTCTGGCTGCCAAATTCCCGCGAAAATAAACCTCTTCAATGATAGGATTTGTAATATCCGAAAAGACCACCATGTCCGCCTGTTTGCCCGGCGCAATGGCACCAACATTATTTAAGCCGAAATATTCGGCCGGGTTTATGGTTGCCATTTGTATGGCAATTACAGGGTCGAGACCCATTCGAATTGCGCTGCGGACTATGAAATCGATATGACCTTCTTCAAGAATATCATGGGGATGTCGATCATCTGTACACCACATTACACGGCGGGCGGTTTGTCGGTTAATGATGGGAAGAAGATCTTTAAGGTTTTTTGCTCCGGTTCCCTCCCTTATCATGATATGCATTCCGGCATTAAGTTTTTCTTTAGCCTCTTTTTCAGTCGTGCATTCATGGTCGCTTAAGATACCCGCGGAAATGTATGCGTAAAGATCGCGCCCTGTCAGGCCTGGCGCATGGCCGTCAACAGGTTTTCTTTGCTTTTTCATGTTTTCTATTTTTTTTAAAACCTCACTATCTCTGTAAATTACGCCGGGAAAGTTCATCATTTCCGCCAGGGCAATAATCCGGCTGTTATCTATAAATGGCAAAAGATCATTTACCCCAAGTTTTGCTCCCGAAGTTTCCATATCGGTTGCCGGAACGCAGGAGGGGAGAGTAAAATATATATTCATGGGTTGGTCTTTGCTCGAATCGATCATGTAGTCGATACCCTCTGCGCCGAGAACATTTGCTATTTCATGAGGATCAGCCGCAACAGTTGTAGTACCATGGGGCAATACGCAACGGGCAAACTCGGTGGGGCATGACATTGAACTTTCAATATGAACATGGGCATCAATAAAACCAGGGGCCACGAAGCGCTCATGCATATCGACTATCTTTTTTGCAGAATACGACCCGAATCCTGCAATATACCCGCCTGCTATGGCGATGCTGCCGGAAAATATTTCTCCTGAAAAAACATTAACAATGCGGGCGTTGGTCAAAAGAAGATCTGCCTGCTTTTCTCCCCGGGAGTATTTTATCATTTTATCAAGATTCATGGTAATTACTCAGGTTCAAGGGTTCACTCCGCCACAAGAACGGCGGATAAAGGTTCAGAGGTTCAGAGTTTC
>JAUWOH010000296.1 GCA_030612225.1 Desulfobacteraceae bacterium | reverse complement strand
GACATGATCATAGAAACGGCCAAGTCCCTATCCGGGCTCCTGCCGCCGGGCAAAAACCGCAGGTAGTCAAAAAAAGCCTTCAAGGCTGTTACTGTTTACATATATTTACATCATTCATCAAGGAAACACACCCATGAAATCTGACAGCTGGAAATCGTGGGCGCTGCCAGCGCCGTCTGAGAGCGCAGTTTTTTGCTTCTGGTCATACCGGTTTGCTTTGTCTTTGTATACAGTTTCTGGCTTCACACTCCCAGCGGAGCGAACATTTCCGCCTTCCAGCTTGGCATTTGCGCCAAATTCTTTCAAGATTTCTTCTATCCAAAAATTCTTATTGGAACGATTCGCATCTCCTTTGAGACCGTCATTCTTTGCGTTGTCATGGGCTACATTCTCGCTTATTATTTCTACAATTCAAAAAATCTGCAAAAAATACAAGACGTTTATAATTTTGGACGAAGTAATGACAGGATTCGGACGGACAGGATAGCTTTTCACATATGAGCACTGGATCATCGAGGCAGATATTGTTGCTATTTCCAAGGGAATGGC
Organism: Desulfobacteraceae bacterium; assembly: GCA_030612225.1. GTDB lineage: Bacteria > Desulfobacterota > Desulfobacteria > Desulfobacterales > JAUWMJ01 > JAUWMJ01. The sequence continues at coordinate 4,007 of JAUWOH010000296.1, read as the reverse complement.
CTCCGGTTATTATCCCCTGGATGCCATTATCACATGAGAGGAGGTGGTAAATGAAGTAATAAGCAAAGATGGCTTCGCCCACGGCCACATATAGGCCGGAAATCTAACTTTAAGTCGTCTAACGACAAAAATTAATAACATGACCATTATAATTAATAACTTTTAAAGGAGGAAAAAATGAAAAGATTAATTTGTATTTTATTTGTTATCACAGCATTTACACTTGTTGCAGGAACAGCTATGGCAGAAGATATGGACAAGGTTATTAAAAAAGGTGAAATTAATTTTGCTCTTACAGGTCAGTATCCGCCTTTCAATTTTGTGGACAAAAATAATAATCTGGCCGGTTTTGACGTAGAAATCGGAAAAGAAATTGCAAAGCGGATTGGAGTCAAAGGAGTGCCGATTACTATCGCATGGGACGGAATTATTGCAGGTCTGCTGGCCAAAAAATACGAGCTGATTTGTGGAAGTATGGCCATTACACCCAAGCGGCTCAAATCAATTGATTTTTCCGACCCATATTATCGTTCCGGTGCCCAACTCTTTGTTGGAAAAAAATCAACAATAAATTCGGTAAACGATTTAAAAGGGAAAAAAATCGGTGTAACTCTTGGCACAACTTACGAAAAGTGGGTTAGAGAAAATGTGTCAGGTGTTAAGATTCGCACATACAAGGGAGTGCCGGACATGATCCTTGAAACCAAAAACGGAAGAATCGACTGTTTCGTTACCGATAAGATTGTAGGTGCTATGGCGATCAAGGAAAAAGGCGCTCAGCTTAAGTTGGCCGGTAAGCTGCTTTATGAGGAAAAAATGGGAATTGCAATGCGTCAAAACAATCCCAAGCTGAAATCAAAGATAAATGCCGCTCTTACCAAAATGAAAGATGACGGTGCTTACCATTCAATTTCGATGAAATGGCTTGGAATAGATGTAAGGTAAATTTATAATTAAAGAGTCCAGCGTTGGTTGACGCTGGGCTCTTTAATCTCCAAGTGTTTTGCTGAAGGATGTACGCTGGTATCATTGATTTCCTATGCCGTACGCACATTTATGAAAGGTTAACAAAAATGCTACTAGACTGGGGTATTATTTATCACTACTTTCCGTTCTTGGTTATGGGAGCGATCTTAACCCTTGAGATTTCAATTTTCTCTCTTTTTTTCGGCCTTATTTTTGGACTGACCGCAGCGCTCTGTAAATTATCAAACAATTTTCTCCTCCGGAACATAGCGATTTTTTATATCTGGCTTATAAGGTCAACTCCTCTGCTGGTACAGCTTTTTATCATTTACTTTGGCTTTCCACAATTCGGAATTGACCTTGGCCCTATTATATCAGGTATTTTAGGGTTGGCGCTTAATGTCGGCGCTTATAATGCTGAAACGATTCGCGGTGGCATTATTGCAATTCCGGTGGGACAGGCTGAAGCTTCCCGCTCTCTCGGCATGAGCCAAGCGCTCACGATGCGGCGAATAATCCTGCCACAAGCCATGAAAATCATCATACCGCCGCTTGGAAATAACTTTATAATTCTTATCAAGGACACATCTCTGGTTTCCACCATAACAGTTGTCGAGTTGATGCTTACGGCACAAAGACTTATCGGTTCCACCTACAAACCTTTTGAAATGTATCTTGCAGCTGCATTTCTTTATGCCATATTAACGTCAACGGCCAGTTTTATTATGATAAAATTTGAAAAACGAATGGATAAAACACGGAGATAGTCATGCAAAACAAAAAAAAGGAAAATATCTCTGACTTAATGGTCAGTATCAGGAACCTGCATAAGAGTTTCGGGGAGCTGGAAGTCTTGAAGGGTATAAATCTGGACGTGATGCATAGCCAGGTAATAGGAATCATCGGCCCCAGCGGTTCTGGAAAGAGCACCCTCCTTCGGTGCATCAACCATCTTGAGGAACCCACATCCGGCGAAATTTTCGTTGACGGAATCCTCGTTAACGACAAAAAACTAAAACGCAAGAATTTTCAAAAACACCTGAACCGTGTTCGCTGTCACATGGGCATGGTTTTTCAACAGTTTAATCTTTTTCCTCATAAAACCGTTCTGCAAAATATAATCGAAGCGCCGGTACAAGCTCTAAAACAAAACAAAGAAAAATCTGTTCAAAAGGCCGAATCCCTTCTTGAAAAAGTCGGACTTCTTGATAAAATTAACAATTATCCGTTAACCCTTTCAGGTGGTCAGCAACAACGCGTGGCTATTGCCAGGGCGCTTGCAATGGAACCGGAAATAATGCTCTTCGATGAAGTGACTTCAGCACTGGATCCGGAACTTGTCGGAGATGTGCTTCGAGTTATGGAAGACCTGGCAAAGGATGGTATGACCATGCTCGTTGTAACCCATGAAATGGGATTTGCAGAAAAGGTAGCAAACCGTGTCATTTTTATGGCTGACGGTGTGGTTGTTGAAGATTCGCCCCCCCATGAAATGTTTACCAACCCCAAGGAAGAAAGAACTCGGCAATTTTTGTCGGATATATTAAATTGATAGACAAATTTATTACACTCGAAAACGCCATGAAAAACATCCATGATGGTGATACCGTGATGGTTGGGGGATTCGGTGTACCTTGGACCCCCTTTACGCTTATTGACGGTTTGCTAAACAGGCAATTTCGGTGGATATTATTGAAAACATAAGAGGTTCCGTAATTCAGCACGGACCGCACAACAACCGCATTTATTTGATGCGGTTGAACACAGACGACACTCACGGCCTGATTGCGACACTTGATGATATGGCCTTAAAAAATGGCTACGGAAAGATATTTGCCAAAATATCGGCACCTGCATGGAATGCTTTCAAATCCGCTGATTATATTAAAGAGGCCATGGTCCCGGGATTCTTCACCGGCAAAACCGACGGTTTTTTTATTTCCAAATACTTTTCTGCCGGAAGACAAAAGGCACATAATGTTGAAAAACTATTGAGGTTTGTCAAGCAGGCTGGAGAAGGATCTGCAAACAATATTCATCGAACCGACAGGGCTACACGAGATGTTGTTTCATGCAAACCTTCGGATGCCGCAGAGATGAGCGTGATTTACCAGAAGGTTTTTAAATCCTACCCTTTCCCGATTCAGAAGCCAATATATTTGAAACGCATCATGAAAGAAGGTGTTCTCTATTTTTGTATTCGTATTGAAGGTAGAATTGCAGCAATAGCTGCTGCAGAAATCGATTTAGTGAGCAAAAATGCTGAAATGACTGATTTCGCAACTCTGCCGAAATGGCGAGGCATGGGATTTGCCGGCATGCTGCTGAGTCATATGGACAAGAAGGCTCGCAAGCTTGGGATTAAAACCGCATATACGATTGCAAGGGCTGCGTCCCATGGCATGAATTCCGTTTTTAAAAACAATGGCTACAACTATGCAGGATTATTAAAAAATAATTCCCAGATCTGTGGAAGTATCCAAAGCATGACGGTATGGTACAAGCATATATAACTTCCTCCCATTAGCAATGCTTATTGCTTACTTATGGTGTAAATTTGTGTAGGGCTTTGAGGACATCCTTTATAAGTTGATTATTTTGCAATAGTTTTAATTTGTTTTCCTTCAAAAAATATTGCTAACTGAGAAATGCTCAAAGACCAGTTTTGAATCGGCATTGTCAATTTTTTACCGGTATTCTGGATGTCAATGTAAAGCAGCTTAAGCGGGTTGTTCTGGTTCGGAAAAGCCCCCTTGATCTTGGTCACTATTCCATGCCATTTGCTTTTAAAACCGCCATGAAAAGGGGACGGAGTCTTTTTCCAAATAAAAAGGGCCTGCCTAATCGGCGGGCCCTTTTTATTTGAAAGTTCGTTTTTAGAAATCCTGAAACTCCTCGTCGTCTAATGGAATCACCTTTTCCGGGCTGACTTCTTTGGTGTGTGCAAGAGGCTTCATTTGTTCAGGTCTATGTTTCGTTATTTGATTGATCTCCTGGACGGAAGTATACTCAGAGAGCTCGCTTGTCTGGGCGTTGCGGTT
>JAUWOH010000204.1 GCA_030612225.1 Desulfobacteraceae bacterium | reverse complement strand
CAGGGAAGCGACAAATGTAGATACATGCCCGGCACCGAAAAGGTAAAGGATATCATAAGGTATGATTGGCTCAACAAAAACCGGCTCTTTGCCTTTTTCAATTTCAGTTAACTTTGGTGTTTTGACTTTAAGAAATTTTGCTAATCTCTTTTTACCTTCCTCCGAAACTATTCCTATCTCACCAATTGTGGAACCATCTTCTTCAATCAGAAGACGGCTTTTCTCATCTTTCGGCATGATTCCATCTGAAACCAGGGTCAAGAGTGCTCCTTTGCGTCCTTCATTTGTAAAGTTGCTGATCCTTTTAAATATTTCCACTGCTACAGTGTTCCCGGGAAAAACAGGTTCCAGGTAAACATCAACAATTCCGCCGCAAAGCATATCGCTTTTGGCCAATTCATCTCCGGTAAGTTCAAAATGTATAATACTCGATTTTCCTTCCTTTAAAATCTCCTTCGCCCTTTCCATAACCTGGTGTTCCAGAAGACCTCCTCCAATTGTACCTTTTATGGAACCATCTTCTAAAATGATACATTTGGTCCCGGCTGCCCGCGGTGATGACCCCACCTGTCTAATGATTCGCGCAAGTACAACCTTTTGACCCTCCTGCAATAATTTGCTGACATCTTCAAAAGCATTTTCCATGTAGCTCTCCTTAGGTTTCCTTCACATCATAATATTCAACAACAGGTTGTTCGTGCAAAGCTCTTCCGATAACAACTCTTTTTAGTTCCTCTATCCTGGTCTTGCAAAGAATATCGGCGATCCTTCGCCCTGAGTCCAGCAACTTTTGATTATCTGCCATGTTTAAAAACACAATTTTCTTTGTATGAGAAGGACAGCCTTTCATAATACCATTTTTATCAATTAAAGCAGCAGCAACCGACTCCTCTGTTACCGGCTCACCAACTTTAAGCCCAGTGATCTCTGCATATATTTTGTGTCTGAACACCCATCTTTCATCCAGGGGTTTACCGATGCATTTCAGACCAATAATTCCTATAAGCCATCCGGAACAATCCGGAATAACGGGCTCATGAAAAGCTGGTGCTTTCAGAGGCCTTCTGGAAGCGCCATCTGCTTCCACCAATATCCACCGAAAGACTCCTGATTTTCTGATTTCATCAATGGCTTCAGGCTCAAATCCTTTGAGTTTTCCCAAAGTAGAGTCTGTTCGTTGAGAGGCGGCGGAAATGTGAAGATTCTTTTTTATAAGGCCTCGTGCTTTATCCAGTATTTCGTCCAAAGAATCAGACAGGATAACATGAGGTGATTGATCCTTTGACGGCATCAGAATCTTTGTCGTGGTTGTTGTCAGAACCGACTCTCCTGCATTTGAAAGTTCGCGCGCGATCGAAAACATCAGGCTCGTCTTTCCACCTGCACCGGCAAAACTGACAACACCACCTTCTTTAAGATAGAATGCTTCCATCAGGGTTACCATTGTTTAGATTTTTTCCTTAAAACAGGTTGAATTTTTCGCCTTCCCCCGCTTAAAGTTCGGGATCTTCGACTTGACCTTGAACCCCGGTTAAATATAAAAAAGATTAAACAGGGCAGGTAGATAAGCTCAGACTTTGAACTGAAACGGTTTGAAACAGGCTACTATGATTATTTGGCTGATAGATTTTACCGTCATAAAAAAATCTCTCCTAAATTAATTTTTCGAATGGGCAAGCAGGAAACCGGCACTATCCCGACCGCTTTCTCAGACCTTACTTTTTTCATACATTTTCTTTTTTGTCGATTTGATGTATGATCCAACATTATAAACAAAAACGAGAAACAAGGAGCGACGAACGGCCAATGACCACCAAAAAACCTACTGCAGGGATAATTCTTGCCGCCGGGATGTCCGAAAGGTTTCAAGGCGGTCCGAAACAGCTTTTAAGGCTAAAAAGAGGTTACATGATAGAATATGTAATCCGTGCTTCTCTTGATTCAAAGCTTAACAAAATTTTTCTCGTTATAGGCCACCGTCATAATAAAATCCTTAAAGCCCTTGCTGAAAATATTAAATATTTTAAAAATGACCGACTTGAAATAATAATCAACAGGCAGTATCGGCAGGGGATGAGCAGCTCAGTCCGTGCAGGGTTGGCTTCGGCCGGAAACTCGTTCGGATCGGTCATGTTCCTCCTTGGAGATCAGCCCATGATAGATTCTATGTTAATCGATCTCATGCTTAAACGTTTTTACAAATCAGATAAGAATATATGTGTTCCTGTTTATAAGGAAAAGAGAGGAAATCCCACCATTTTCAGCCGTGAACATTTCAATCTTCTTCAGAGAGTTAAAGGGGATTCCGGCGGCAGGCGTATAATCCTGGCCAATCCCGATGACATACTAAAAATAGATACTGATTCACCTGCCTGCGTTTATAATATCAATACTATGGACGATTTAGAAGAGCTAATTTGAACCGCAGAATATCGAACAAGGAATAATGAATGTCGAAGTAATGTATTCTATCATTTTTAATATTTTAAAAGATAGCTTGCCGGGGTATAGCCGTAGGCGACGCCTGGAGCGCAGCGATTCTACACTTCGTCATTCGAAATTCCTTGTTCGATATTCGTTATTCAAATAGTTGTATCTCGAATTTGCAATATTTATCAAATTATCAAATCATAACTTCTTGATATGATTGACAAGTTATTTTCAGTTACAGTGCCGCAAAGCGACATAACATAGCTTTTTACGAATTTATCGATATGCCATTTGCGGTATTATCAAAACGATTTGCGGAAAAATAATCAGGATTATTATGCTGATAAGGCATGCAACCAGGAAAAAACTCACGCTTTTGAATATGGTCTCAAGAGGCACATCCGGAACAAGAGCCTTGACAACATAGATATTTACACCCACAGGCGGCGTTATCGCTCCCATGGTGGTTACCATGGTGATGATTATTGAAAACCAGATAGGATCAAAACCAAGGGCTACTCCCAGAGGAAAAAATATCGGTATCGTAAGGACTAGAAACCCTAAAGAGTCCATGAAACAGCCGCCGATCAGGTATATGGTAAGGATGAATGCAAGTACGATGTATGGTGATACAGGCAGTCCTGCTGCAAAATCCGCTATAATAAAGGGAAGGCGTGTAACCGCAAGAAAACGGCCGAAAATGATTGCTCCTGTGACAAGTACGAAGACAAAACAGGAAATTTTTAAGGTCTCACGCATTGACTTTACTATTCCTGACCATGTAAGTCTTCCTGCTACAGCGGTGATAACAAGGGTGAGAAATACTCCTACTGCGCCTGCTTCCGTTGGAGTGAAAATACCTATATAAAGCCCCCCTATGACAAACAGGAATATTACCAGGGCTTCTATCACGCCGATGAGTGATTTCAGTTTTTCCTTAAAGGTTGTTTTTGGGCCTGCAGGGCCGAATTCAGGATATATCCTGCACAACACAAAGATCGTCAGGATAAAGAGAAGCCCGAGAAGCACGGCAGGAAGTATTCCCGCAAGAAACAGTTTGATGATGGACTGTTCAGTCTGAAGCCCTATTATGATAAGAACGATGCTGGGAGGCATAACAGTGCCCAGCGTTCCGCCGGTTACAACGGTTCCGGTGCTTAGACTATCGCTGTATTTATACTTTTTCATCTGCGGCATGGCAACGGCCCCCATGGTTGCAGCTGTCGCAGTATTCGATCCGCATATTGCAGCAAAAAGTTCGTCTGCTGCTATTGTTGCAATGGCCAGCCCTCCTCTCCAGTGGCCTATCCATTTGTAAGTGGCATCATATAGCCTTCCTGCTATTCCGGCATGAAATGCGAGATATCCCATGAATATAAAAAGAGGTATTACGGTAAGGCCGTATTTTGAAAAAGTCACCCAGATATCAGCACCTACCATGTTTAAGGCGGCCTTAAATGAAATAATATATGTAAATCCTATAAATCCTACTATCGCCATGGCAAAACCAACGGGCATGCCGAGAAGAAACAAAGCAAGGATCAGTATCACTATTCCGATAATTCCGATAATTGCAGCATCCATCTATCTTGCTTCCTTTTCATTGGCGAAGTATTTCAGGAAATCGACCAGCATGACAAGTGCCAATGCAAAACATCCTAAGGCCACACCATATGTAAATGGGTAGTATACTATTCTCAAAGTTTCCGATGTTTCGCCTGTTTTCAACAAATTCGTCCCAACTTTTACAATCTGCCAGCCTGCAAGGGAAAAGAAAATCAAACATATGCCTGAGTTAATGCAACCGATAATTTTTTGGGTCTTTTCAGAAAAACATTTCACCAGGATATCTACAGCGATGTGACCTTTTTTGATCTGAGTATATCCAAGAGCAAAGGCTGTTACCACCGCCCCTGCATACCCCATGAGCTCAAAAGTCCCTCTTACAGGAACCCAGACTATTCGGCTAAAGATGTTGGAGCATGTCAACACAACCATACCTGCCAGAAAGACGCCTCCCATGAATATTAATATCCTGTTTAGAGCCAGGCTGATTTTATCAAGAATCTCCATATCATTCCTTTGTTCTAAAAATGGTGGTGTCTGAGCTGACGCCAAGCTAGAGAAAATGCGGATTCCGGGTGCTTTGTGAAATTATAGATCCCGAAATCCGCAATACATATTGTACTCATTCAAATAAACGCATTCATTTATTTGTCGTATTTTGAAATCAACTTCTTTATATCTTTTACAATTTTCTTCGCCGGTAATTCCTTCTCCTTAGCGTCGGCAATCCACTTGTCATTTAAAAACTGCAGTTTTTTATCCCATTTAGCTTTTTCTTTTTTCGAAAGATTGATGAATTCAACATTATGGGTCTTTTTGGACCAATTTATGGACTCTTTTACATGATTATCCATATAATTTCCTGTCCACTTTGCCTGTTCCACAATCAAATCATCCATTACCTTTTGAACGTTTTTGGGCAAGGCTTTCCATTTATCGATGTTCATCACCACAGCAAAAGGATAAATCACCGTGTTGGTCATGGTCACATAACCGCACATTTCAGCAAATTTGAAGTCTTTCATGACCTCAAGAGATGAAAACAGCCCCTTAACCACACCCTTTTGCAAGGCTTCCACTGTGGCCGGCATGGGCATACCAACAGGGTTTGCTCCCCATGCACCTAATATCTTGAGTGCACCGCCTGAAGCTCTCAAATCCAGGCCATTAATGTCTTTTAATGTCCTGACAGGTACTTTAGACATGATATTCGTAGGTGCGGTTGTGAACATTGTCAATACTTTAACCTTGGCAAATGCTTTTGGATTGTATTTTTTGTAAACATCCAGCAGTACAAGGCTTCCCACCCTTGAATTGGGAATTCCCAGTGGCAGGCTGGTTGCATTGGTAAGAACAAAACGTCCCGGTTGATAAGCCATGCACAGGTTTCCTATATCAGCCTGTCCTGCGATAACGCCGTCCATCATAGCCTTTGCGCCGAGCAATGTTCCGCCCGGAAACGTCTGAATCGCAACGGCTCCGTTTGTTCTTTTTTCCACTTCTGTTTTCCACCTTTCCATCTGAACGCACGGAAAGGTTGGAGCGGGTGGGAAGTTGGCATAGGTCAGCTTAATCGCTCCGGCTGTAGCCGATACCGGCATAAAAATTGTTAGAGTAAAAGCTGCAATAAGAATTCCGGCAAGAATCATTCCTGACTTTCGTTTCATTTATAGACCCTCCTTTTAAAAGTATTCACATCACAATAAAGCTCATTGTTCTCATAGCTTGCTTGTATAAAACCAGGTAAGTCCCTTTGAAATAATCTTTTTATTTTCACCTCCTTCCAGGCAATCTGCCAGGCTATTTGACATACAGACGCTTCTAATATCAACGTATCAATGTCATTAACTTAAGCATATTTTCAAGTAATTTGTGAATGTCGAATATCGAACAAGGAATATCGAACCGCAGAATTAAGGAAAAACACTTCGAAATTCGACATTCTTTGTTCGGTGTTCTTCGGTTCAATAATCACTTAAGTAAGGTATTGATTAACGGTTTTCGTTACTGTGGCCTATTATCAAAGACTCTTTGAGATTTCCGCTCCGATCTCGGAAGGCTGCAATAATCTACGAGCTCTACCTGACAACCCACCATGATCTGTTTTTTTATCTCCCTGGATATTTTTTTCTCCAGCTCAGTTCTTCTCAAGGCATCCGTAGTGTTATTGCACTCAACCCTGAGA
>JAUWOH010000439.1 GCA_030612225.1 Desulfobacteraceae bacterium | reverse complement strand
ACTTTCAAATCCATGATTCGTCAACATTGATTTTTTAGATTCAATATGCTCAAGACCAACATAAGGTAGATTACTCGATTCTTTAGGTTGATAATTGCTACCCACTTTGGAACATACTTTTTCTAATTCAACTCTTATCCACTCTTCCATTATACACCCAACTTTGTTAAAATATTTTTCACTTCAGAATCAATGATAATATATTCACTTTCCTGTTCCCGGAGTTCATCCACAATCACTTCAATGGGGCGGTAAGTGTAAGCATCATTAACCTGTATGTAGCGGCTGGGCGATATATTGTAATCATTTTTTACAAATTCATCCTTATCAACCAGACGGGCAAATTTTTCTTCTTCCTTAAAATCTTTATACGCTTCAGCAATGCGTTCTATACCTTCCTGTGTGATGTAATTTTTAGGATCACCCTTTTCAAACTCTTTGCCTGCGTGCAACAGGTAAATCTTGTCTTTGTGCTTTTTGGCTTTGTTCAAGAAAATAATAATGCCCGGTGCAGAGGTATTGTAAAACAGATTTTCAGGCAGGTAGATAACACCTTCGATCAGGTCATTTTCAACAAACCATTTACGGCAGTCCTTTTCTTTGTTACTGCCCCGGTTGCCGCTGCCGCGGCTGGCGGCTCCCGTATCCAGCACCACGGCTCCCCTGCCTGTATCGTTCAGGCTGCTGTAAATATGCTGAATCCAGCCCCAGTCAACCTTCCCCCCGCAGGGGCCTGCGGGGAAGCGTTCCAATTCATCATCGATGAAAAAATCGTCATTGATATAAGGTAAGCTGTCTTTGCTCTGGTTCCACATGGGATTGGCTACCACACGGTCAAACGTTTTTAATTTGCCACCATCTTTGAACCTGGGATTTTTCAATGTGTCGCCTATTTCAATTTCGCCCTCCATGTCGTGTATCACCATGTTCATTTTGCTCATAGCCCATGTGCCGGCCGTAAACTCCTGACCATGCAGTTGAAGTGGTGCATACTTCTCTTTTGAGCGCAGCACCATTTTTTCTTCCATCACCAGCTCGCATTTGATGAGCAAACCGCCGCTGCCGCAACAGGGATCGTAAATTTCCATGCCAGACTCGGCATCCATAATCTTCGCCATGATAAAACCTACTTCAGTAGGTGTATAGAACTCGCCGGCACTTTTTCCGCTGCCCTCGGCAAACTTGCGTATCAGGTATTCATAACTGCGCCCGATAATATCAGGCTCTACATCTTTCAATCCCAGGCGCTTTTCAGATATTTTTTCAATGAGTTTACTTAGACGGTCATCATCAATATCACGCTGCCCGTGTGTGGTAGCATTAAAGTCAATACGGTCAATGATTCCCTGCAGGTCTTTGTTCTCTTTGGCTATGTCACGAAGTTTATCGGTGAGTTCCTGCCCGATTTTATCAGACAGCTTTCTAATTACATCCCATGTTCTTTCATTTTCAGGGTCTTTGGGTTTAATGGGCAGATAAAAACGTACCAATTTTTTATCACGGTCTACTAATTGCAGGGCTTTGGTTCTGCTTTTTACTTTTTCTGCTATACGGTCTATCTCATCGTCAAACACATCACATAGTCGCTTTACAAATATTAATGGTAGAATAAATTCTTTGAACTTGGGTGCATCTGCTGCGCCTCTTATACTGCAAGCAGCACCCCAAATCCAGCTTTCCATGGATTTTACTTTTTCACCGTTTCCGTTTGTATTTACCATTTATTGTGCTTCCTTTAATAAACTGATAGGACTCTTTTTTGCATTTTGATGATAAAATATTTAAAGTGTTCCTCACATACTTTAAATAAAGTCGAAACCACATATATTTCTTTCTGGTATAATTTCACTAACCGATTATAAAATACGGGATTAAATATTTATGAGACAATTGCGCCCCTTTTTATCGGCTAATTAGGTTGAGCCCATATTATCATAAAAATTGTTATAGGGGTTATAAAGTTCTACGGATGCACAAATTAGCCGTCCCGCAGCCCCAACCGTACCGCCCCCGAATGAAATAGTGCCAAATGGCCAGTACTTCAGCATTGGTTGATAAATATAATCAAAACTGAGGTACTGGAAAATGAAAAGGACGCAGGAAAAAAAGCGATATGATAGACTGTCTTTTAAGACACTTGACCGGCAGTTCCAACAAGAAGCGATTGATGGATTGAGCTGTTCACCTCTGGAGGCAAAAGCACTTACCGAGATTGTTAAAGAAGTCTATTTTTAGAGAAAAAAGATCCAGTGCAGGTGGCAAGAGAGACAGATCACCGTCCAGAAGCAGTGGGGTAAGTATTGCCAGCATTTTAATAAACTGAAGTGGTGTGTGGAAAATGAGAAGAGTAAGGAGGAAATAAGGATTGTTACCGGAATGAAAGCACATTTAATAGATGAATACCTAAAAATTATGGAGGAGCATAAAGCTGCCCTCCCTCCTTAAGGTGTACTGGCCAAATGGCACAACATAAATTCCGGGGCATCCGTGCTGTTGTTCTACGCTCATTTCTTAGTACCCCACCTTTCTAACTCTTCAACACACTTCCTTGCCCTTTTGGCTAATTCATCTATATCACTTGTATTATAATCCGGCACTCTAGAACCAAAAGGTTCGGAAGGGTTTTTTGTCTCAAACGAGGTTTTTATTAGATCTAATCGAATTGCTATATCTAAAGCACAACTAAAATCTCTACTTGTTAGTGTTGTTGGGATGTTTTCAACCGCTTCTTTAATAGTCTCTCCTTTTTTTACGACCGGGATAATATCCCCATGCATATTTAAACGTTCCTTCACCTGTAACAATTCCCAAGAAGATGCAAAGTCGATTAGGGCATGTTTAACACGACCTTTTGCA
>JAUWOH010000059.1 GCA_030612225.1 Desulfobacteraceae bacterium | reverse complement strand
AAATATATGCTTGAAGGTCTTAAAGACAGAGGGATTATTTACAAAGAGACCATCTTAGAAAAATAGATATTGATCGTGAACCTTGAACCTGAAGCGAAGCGACGGCAGAAGGCAGGCTGCCGGCTCTTGTACTCTGAATTTTTAATTGCTTTTCTGACCAATTTCAAAACGCCCCATTATGAAGTCTGCGCTTATCTGCAGGTGTCACAATTTTGACGTCAAAGTTATAAGTTTCAGTATAAAATTTTCATTCCCCTTAAGTAAAGAAAAACATAATTTCGCTATAATTTATTGATAAAACAATAAGTTACTATTTAGCAGAATAACCATTCCATTTGGCATATAATTTGCGTGATCTATCTAAATAACGGAATTATCAATATTTTTAAATATATTGCGTCTCAAAATATTATTCAAGTGGTAAAGAAGACCACATGTGTAGGATGAGAATGTAATGAACAGCACTTTTATAAATGCCATAAATAAAGACCGAAAAAGAACGCGTTCAAATATTATAAAGCAGGTGCTGAAGATTATACCTTCAGGCAGATTGATCCTTGATATCCTAAAGAGTAAAGTCGATATATTTCTTGCGATGTCCAAAAAGAAAAAAACCTTAGAAAATGCTAATGCCAGGCTCAAACAGACGGTTGAGGAGCTAAAAAAGGCGAATCAGAAAATAGTAAAGCAGCAAAAAACTCTTATTGAAGAAGAACGGATAAAGATTTTGCTACAGATGGCAGGAGCTAAGGCACATGAGTTAGCCCAGCCTTTGATGGCTCTTCAATACGGCATTGAGTTGATGGAGATGGACCAGGAGAGTCCGGATAAGATGGCTTATCATATAGCATTTGTAAAAGAGGCCGGTGATAGGATTTCCGAGGTAGTTAGGACAATCCAGACTATACGCCATGATGAGACCAGCCAGCATCTTGACGAAACTTCTATTGTCAATATTGATCAAAAGATGACTATACTTTCACTGGAAGACTCGGATGATGATTTTGAAATGCTTAATGCTGTTTTATCCGACCACAAACAGATCAGCCTCTCCCATTCAAGAAGTATTGAAGATGCCCTGCAGGTATTGAAACAGAATCATTTTGATTTGATCCTATTAGACTATCTGCTTCCTGATGGAAACGGCCTTGATTTTTTAAGAAGTATTGAAAAAGAAGGTTCGGAAATACCTGCGGTAGTCATTACCGGACAGGGTGATGAAATGATTGCCAAACAGGTAATTCAGGCAGGTGCCTATGATTATTTGCCCAAGGATAGGATTGGTGAGAAATCCCTCTTACGGGTCATTATTAACACCCTGGAAAAGGCGCGTCTTAAAAGAGAGATAAAAAATGCCCAGAAAAAGATAGCAATGATGTCAATCCGGGATGAAATAACCGGCCTCTATAATCGCCGTTACTTCAATGAGGTAGTTGAAAAGGAAGTATCCAGGGCAATGAGATATGAGACAGACCTGGTACTTTGTATGATAGACCTCGATTATTTCAAGAAGATAAACGATACCTATGGCCATCTTGCCGGCGACATGACCCTTTCTGAGATTGCCGGGATGCTCAAAAAATGTGTGCGCCAGAGTGATTTGTGCTGTCGTTACGGTGGTGAAGAGTTTACCGTTATCATGACAAATACCGATACCAAAGGAGCAGAAAAGGTAAGTGAAAGGTTCAGAGAGATGGTGGCACATCGACTGTTTCAATACAATTCATCGACGTTTCATTGTACTGTGAGTGTGGGCATCGCTGCATACCAACCTGAATTAAAACAGTCTTCTACAGAACTGGTGGAGGCCGCAGACAACGCGCTGTACCAGGCAAAAGCACAAGGCAGAAACAGGGTTGTTACTATTGAGGCACTTTCTGGCGCGACTGACTTTTTACGAGTTCATAAATTTTGATATTCTACTGCTTTAGTTGCATGTCCTTTCCCTTTTAAGCCAATTATAAAACATCACATCTTGGATTTTACAGTTATTGATTTTAATCCCAATACCGGTGCCTCATATTTTCCCTCGATGTTGGAATAAAACGCCCTGATACCCTTCATATCCTGTTCCATGTCACCAGTGAGTGTCACCACCGGCCCGATCCCCCCTGTTTTTCTTTTGAAATCGAGAAATCCAAGCACCACAGGAACATTGGCCCCGGTGGCAATGTGGTAAAAGCCGGACTTCCATTTCTTGACCCTTTTTCGTGTCCCTGAAGGCGGTATCGTCAGGATAAGCCTGTCAGTCTCATGAAATTTGTCGACCATCTGTCCGACCACATTATTGGAACGGCTGCGCTCTATCGGTATTCCTCCCAGCCATTTGAAAAGTCCTTTGAAGGGTTTTTTGAAAATGGTGTCCTTGCCCATCCAGTTGAGTCTTCCCCTAAGTTTAAAGGCGATGAACAACATGATGGGTAAATCCCAGTTGGACGTATGGGGGGCGGCTATCATCACGAACTTGGGGATATCAGGGAGTGCCCCCTCTGTATGCCATCCGGAAATTTTGAGCAAAAAGATGGATATCCATCGAATGACGGTTCTTACTATCGGCGTGTCAAAGATTGTATAATTCAACAGGGTTACCTCAGTACAGTACTCTATGAGACTTTTGCAGATAAGCGCAGACTACGAAACGGCACTTTTCTAAGGTCTCTCTATGCGAAAAGACTGGCAAGTATGATATTATAGGAATGAAATGTAAAACAAATAGTGGCGATTTTACAAAAGTATTACAAACCCAGGGCAAATTGAATGGCATCACGAACCTGTTTTAATTTATCTTGCGGGAGAGAAGTTATAATCGATCCAATTTTTCCTTTTGACACGGTCTGAATATGATCTAAATTGATGGCGCAATTTTTCATCATACCATCCTGTTTTGAAAGAAATACCTCACTTGGTATGTCCCGGACAGTTGAGGTTATCGGAGCGACTGTGATTTCTCCAAGATATTCCAGTATAGAATCGCGGGTCAAAATTAAAACAGGACGTTTCTTGTCGGGAGTTTTAAATTTGTACCACCTGATTTCCCCTCTTTTCATTCGTCCCCCCAGTTTTGTTCCTTTTCCCACACACTGAACTCGTCTTTGTTAACAGGATGTAAAGTATAGCCCTGTCTGTGTTTCTGTTCCAGAAGATGGGTGTTAAAAAGATTGATCGCATCTCGCAAAGCCTTGCGAGTAAAAGCAGATCGGGTCGTTTTAAGCTCCCTGGCTATTATATCGACCGTTTTGACAAGGTCATCATCTAAGGTCATTTGAATTGTACGCATAAAAGTCCTCCAAATAATATTGTTATATATAGCTATACTAATCAATATTACCATGTGTGTCAAGAATAAATTTATTATGAGAGTGGCTAAAGGAGAGATAAGCTTTGATAGATATGTATTCTTTATCTTCCGGCCCATACAAGTCTAAGTGTCAAGGCGCAAGGGATTGCGCATGGTGGTCAAAACCCAAAAGGATTGTTTTAATCTAATTCTTTTTCTTTCTTATTTTCCATGTTCTCCAACCATCCAAGAGAGAATTTCCGTAACAGCTATGCAGGGGCGTCTTTCTCTAAGGGTTCGCGCAGGTAAACGTAGACTCCGAAAATAACTTCACATTTTATGCACCCCAAGGGCATTTGCTTTGCGGCACATCCCGGATTCAGGCCATCTTTGTCCGATTCTCAACTTCAAAATCCTCGAAATAGCTCGCCATTCCTGTGGTTTCGGAGTCTTCGCTTACCTGCAGTCTCGGATCGAACAAACCTGATCAAAATTCATGCGCCTAAAATGCAAACTTATTTTTACGCGAACCATTAGCTAAACAGATATTTAGATTATGTTTGAAAACATACGGTTTTCATGTTTTTCAAGCTTGATTAATGAAGCACCCTCCGAGCTATATCTTCTACTTCATCCACATCAAGGGGTTTGTTAAGGTACCGGTAAATGCCATATCGCCTGGCAATCTCCAGGTAGCTATCTTGAACAAGGGCTGTTACTATCACTACGACTGTAGAAATGCCCTTTTTTCGTATGTTTTTCAAAACTTCCAGGCCATTCTGGCCGGGCATTTTAATGTCCAGAAACAAAAGCCGGGGTTTTTCCTTGTCAAGGAGTTCTATTGCTTTGGTTCCATTGTCAACCATAACCAGATTATATTCATCTCCCAGCATAGCATCAAAAGAATCCAAAATTCCCTGATCATCATCAACCACAAATATAGATTCTTTGCTGTTTTTCATTGCGAGTCTCCTATATATTCTTAAAATTGAATTTCATGGTTTTTATGCCTGCCTGTGCGTGCCTCACGCAGACAGGGCAAGAAATAATTAAACCAATTTCGTACCAATGACGAAAAATTGATGATTTATGATTGAAGATTAACGATTTAAGGATGGAAATCATTTTTATAAAAATCGACCTAGCGTAGTGACTTCGATCAATCGCCATCATCATTCATCAATCTGCTATATTCCTATTTAGTTCCTGCTTGTTCAGCTTAGTGCTCTAATTCGTTAATTCGATAACGTATTGTATATAGCATTTTTTCACCGCCCGGCTTGTCTCGTTCTAACGGGGCTTCGCTCAGGACGCTGAGGAAGCAGAGTTAGAAGTTTTTTCCTTTGCCGTTGACCCCGCTTGTTGCGGGACAGGGACGCCGGCAAAGGAAAATCAATCAGCGTTTATATTGTTACAACTATATGTTTTTATATCAAATTATTTTTTCCCATAGGGATGAATTCTTTATTGCTTTCCGCGCTTTTATCCCGCTTTAGTTAGCGGGGCTCAGCGGAAAGCAATAAAAAAACGGTTCTTTGCGTGCTTTACGGCTGAAAAAATATTATACGTATTCGTATTTAAGAATACATGTACTTATGTATGAGCCAAAAAAAGTTCCGATGAACTTAACATTAATCACAAAATGCCGTTTTTTCGAAATAATACATGATGCAAAAAGAATGCCAAAAAAAGCAGGTCGTCATAAACTAATCAGCTAAAAATATAGCCTGTTTAAAGCGCGGGGAGTATAAAACTTAATACTATTCGTAAAAAGTGGTTTTTGTTTTTTACGAAACTAACAATAAGGGTGTTATAAAGCAGGCAAAACTATGCGAAAGCGCGAACCTTCCCCCTCGCGACTTTCTACGTCTATTCGCCACCCATGCTCGGTTATCACTTTATGGGTAATGGCCAAACCCAACCCGGTACCTATATCTTTGGTGGTAAAGAATGGATTGAAGATGTTTTTGATATCTTCCGGGGATATACCGACTCCTGTGTCCTGGAATACCAGGGTTATCCAGCCGTTCTGTACTGTTAATCTTTGAGTGTCTTTTGTGTGTTCTTTTTGAGAGAATGCTTTTACAGATAATTTACCGCCTGACGGCATTGCCTGCATGGCGTTTCGAATAAGATTGTTAAATGCTTTTGAAAGTTGGCTCATATCAGCAAGGATTGGAGGCAAATTGCTTGAATATTCACATTGGCAATAAATTTGCTTATTCTGCATTTCCTCCTCTATAGAATCGATCGTTTGCTCTAAAAGAGATTTGATGTCTATTTCCTCAAAATTGTATTTGGGGACTCTTGCCAATTCCAAAAGATCTTCAACAAGTCGATTAATCTGATTTAGTGCTCGCGGTACAGTTCGTTGAAACTTTTCAAGGAAGCCGGGTTTCTCTATTTTTCTGGGTAGCAGTTGCACAAAAGTTTTAATGGTTGAAAGCGGATTTCTGATTTCATGGGCCATGCCTGCTGCTAATGTACCGAGCTCAGCCAGCCGTTCCGCCTGCCTTACGGAAGTTTCAAGTTTTTTCAATTCAGTAATATCATGCAGGTTTAAAATAACCTCTTGTGGATTTCCCTTCCGGTCTTTAAGAATACTGGAACCGATGAGAAGGACCCGTTCTTTGCTTTTGTTGTGCAGGGGGATTTCCCGCGGAATTTTTTTATGCGGATTTTTTAATATATCTTGTATGTAAGTATCTAATTCAGTAAATTTTTTTAATGATTTTGAAACGCTGCTGCCTCTATCAACAGGATTATTGAGATTTTTAAAAAGCTTTTGAGCGGCAGGGTTGATAGTCGAAACTCTGCCTTCCATGTCCATAGATAAAAGGCCATCGCTCATGGTTGTTAATAGTTGATCAGTATATCGCTGCAGGCGTTTGATTTCCTCGAGTTGTCTTTCAAGCTGTTCCCTGTGTTCAAGGATCTCCCTGATCATGGCAGAGAAGTTTGAAGCAAGAACCTCTACTTCGTCTCTGGTTTGAATTTGAATGGTCCGGCTAAGGTTCCCCCGGGCCGCCTCCTGTGTGCTCTGTACCAGGTTTCCCAATGGACGTGTGATTCTTCGGGCTGTCCACAGGGAGATCAGTATTCCGACGACAATTGCAACCAAACCGATTGACAGAATTATCCACCGCATCTGGTTGATCTGTTTTAGCATCGGGACGAGCGATAAACACACACGGATGGTTCCCCATCGCTCATTAAAACCGGGAGGAAAAAGAGCAATGGCAATGTCAAGTCCCGGAGTTTTACCGGTTTCCAAGGTAATTTCCTGGATTACCGGTTTAATTGAAGACAGAGCTATTCGACTTGTTTTGTCATCTAAAAATTTATTCTGGAGATCTGCTCTCCCACTAAAACCGGCCACCCGGCCCTCCTTGTCATGAAAGATAACGTAAATAACATCAGGGTCACGGGCAGCCTGATTTGCCGACCGCTCCAGGGCAATATAATTATAGGTCAACAAATCGGCCATTGAAGCGGCAGCGAGACTCTGTGCAATAGATATGCCCCGCTTTTCCAGTTGATGACGGATTGTCCGGCCCTGCATGTAACCGAGTACCAGCGCCAGTATTCCCAGAATAAAAATCAGCATGCATGAGGTAGTGAAGATAAGACGATAGCGTAAAGGGATAAAGCGGGGTTTTCCTGAAGAGCCAATTTCAAAACGTCCCCTTTTGTCCGATATCTGCGTCAGGCTCAAATTATAATCCTCGAATTCTTATGATCCTAAAATCTTTAAACTCATTGTTTAGATAGGCTCTGTCTTTAGCCAGATTCTATGGAGCGTCATTGTATGGGCCCCCAGTGCACTTATATTTATACCCTGTACACCGGGCTGATACACACGGTCGACACTTAAATATAAAAGGGGGATAATGGGTGAAGATTTTAAAACAAGGGCTTCTATTTTTTGGTACATTTCAGCGCGCTTAACCGGATCAACCATTCCTCGGGCGGCTAATAGCATTTTATCTACATGGCTATCTTTAAAGCGCATAAAGTTTACAGGAGAATCGGAAGCAAAAAGAGGGTATAAAAAGCTGTCAGGGTCCGGTATGTCCGCAAACCAGGCATATCGGTATATTTGTACAGCATCCGACCTTAAATAGTTTTTAAATTCGACCCAGTTGGTGATAAATTTAATTTTTACCGGTATGCCCAACCGTGCCCAGCTTTTTTGAATAAAGTTCAATTCTGCCTTTGCAAAAGCAGACATGGAACCTGAAACGATCTCAAAAGCAGGAATTGGTCCGGTCTCTTGTTCCATGGCACGTTTTAGATAGTCTTGAGCTGCTTTGAGGTCGTCGACAAGCATTTCATCTGTTTGGTGATAAGCCGCCGGCATACCAGGAGGCAATATGGTCCTGGCAGGGTCGAACAGGCCCTTAGCAATCTCTTTTATAAATTTTTCCCGGTCAATAGCCATTGAAAGGGCTTTCCTGAAATATGGGTTTTTTAAAAAAGGATTATCTCCTCTTATGCCATAAAAAAGAAGGCTTAAGGAAGGGCGGTGAAACCATTGAAGCCCTTTGATTGAAGTAAGCTCTTGCCGTACATTTCTACTAACCAGCATTTCTTCCAGATTTCCTTTTTTAAAATCTGATAATACACGTTCAATATTAACTCCTGGATATATTCGATAATGAATTTCATCCAAAAAGGCGGCCCCTGCATAATAATCAGAAAAACGCTGTAGCCGGATAGATTTATCCTTTTCCCATGAAATAAAACGAAACGGGCCACTGCCTACAGGATTTTGTGCAAAATTCTTTCCAGATTTTTCAACTTCTTCCTTTGGAACTATTCCCGCCTGGTACATACCCAGGGCAGTAAGGAAGGGTACGTGAGGTGCATTCAATCGAATTAATAAAACATGATCATTTATCGTATGAAGCCCTTTTAAACGCTCAGTCTTATGGTTTCGAAAGGCCCGGGCACCTTTAATTTTAAGTAAGTGGGGCAAAATAGCCGGGGAAGGGTTTACACGGAGGAGCCGACTTATGGAAAAGACCACATCATGAACCGTGACCTGTCGACTGTTATGAAATCGGGCGTTATGACGCAGGAAAAAACGGTATACCTTTCCATTTTCTTCCACCTGCCAGGTTTTTGCCAGGGCAGGCAAAACCATCAGATTAGGACCGAATTGCACCAAACCATCAAACAATTGCCGGGTCACAGCCACACCATATTGATCCTGCACATAAGCAGGATCAAGCGTTGAGGGATTATTCATCAACGGAGAACGATAGATACCTCCCAGGTTAATAGGGGCAACTGATGCATTTTCTTTTTTTGATGCTTTAGTTTCCTGATCTTCCTGTCTGCTGCAACCGGAAATGAACAGTAAATAAAAACAAGTGATGCCGATTAAAAGATAACAATGAAGCCGCGAAAGGGTCATTTTGTCCCATCCTATAAAAATTTAGACAAAGAGTAAGGGTTCGAGAAGATGTCTTAGAAACCGGCTGGTGGAATAGGCCGTCTCTATACGAGACTTTTGAAAAATGTTCAATTTTGGTATAGTTCAAGGCGGACGAAATTTTTAACCGGAGGAATACATTGAGTATTTTGAGGATTAAAAATTGAGTCCAACGCAGAAATCTGCCAAAAGGGAACGTTTTGCAAAGGTCTCTATACACAGGTGTTTAGGGTAACAAGTTAAAAAACTGAATTAGATGCGAAAAATACCTGCGCACTTTTAAGTTAGGACAAGAAGTAGATGCCTTAATTTAAAAGCAATTTTGCTAATCATATATGTTTGTTTGTCTTTAAAATCAAGCCTTTTATAAAATTATCAGATATTTTACTTAAATCTATTTTCATAAATATTTGTTCATAGTATTGAAATTATAAAATTGTCCAAAGTAAATGTAACGATTTTGAATCGTTCCAACAAAAAAAGCACAGACTAATTAGCCTGTGCTTTTTTTGTTTTGATATAAAAACCTTTGTTACATTTTCATTAGGGTCCAGCACCTCCGCACGCCAGAACCGGCAGAGCATAAGTAGCTATCACCACACCAATAATGAACAGTTGAACCATTAATTTTTTCATTTTCTCCTCCTTTTGTCCCTTGTTAAAATTTTGACTATCTATTAAAAGATACTGAGTCACAGCGACTCGAAGTATAGTTAGAGCAAGGCATGTGCCAATCGGGCGTTGCTTTTTGAATATGATATAACTATATGAAAATACATCTATTTGTCTTAACAGCATCTTACCATTTTATAAAATTGCTTGATAAAAAAGCACAGATTAAGGGGCGCTGATGAGATAACACTTTACATGAATACTTGAATCACTTATAAGTAAGGAAGCTGCACATATTTATGTGCAGCTGCACATATTTATGTGCAACTTTAATGACGGGTTTGAAAAATCTATCTTGTTTTATTCTGTTTTTGGTCAAAATTAGAGGAATTATCGTGGGAAATAGAATCTCTAAACATGTTCGCATCCTGATTGTAGATGATAATGAAGGGGCAAGAGAATCCCTTGAAGAAATTCTTGAGGACGACTTTGACGTAGAATGCGTTGAAGACGGGCCGAGCGCTTTGGATAGAATTACCAACGAGGCGTTTGATATGGTTCTATTGGATCTTGTTATGCCGAAAATGGACGGGATAGAAACACTAAAAAGAATCAAGGCGTACGATCAATCAATCGATGTTATAATGGTTTCCGCCACAGATCGTGCTCAGGAAGCTACGGATTGCATAAGGTCGGGTGCCTATGACTACATAACAAAGCCTTTTGAGACTGAAGTCATTTTAAATGTAATCGAAAGAGCAATGCAAAAACGTTTCCTGGAACAGGAAGTCCGCTATCTGCGCTCTGAAGTTGAGAATAAATCCGGGTACAACCGGATTATCAGCCAGTCGCAAAGTATGAAAACCGTCTTTGCTTTGATTGAAAAAGTGGCTATCACTTCAAGCAGTGTTTTAATAACAGGCGAGAGCGGAACAGGAAAAGAATTAGTTGCCCGTGCAATTCATAATAAAAGTGAGCGTGACCAAAAACCTTTTGTTGCCATCAATTGCGCAGCCATTCCGGTGGAGTTGATTGAAAGCGAACTCTTTGGATATGAAAAGGGCGCATTTACCGGTGCCTACAACAGGGGTGTCGGTAAATTCGAATTCGCAAATGGTGGAACAGTATTTTTAGATGAAATTTCAAATCTTAAGATCGAATTGCAGGCCAAACTTTTGCGTTTCCTTCAGGAGCATGAATTCACCCGCGTGGGCAGCAATCGCACAACTAAAGTGGATGTACGTATGATAGCAGCCACGAACATTAAATTAAAAAAAATGGTGCGGCAAAAGCGTTTTCGCGAGGACCTCTATTATCGGCTTAACGTTATACCACTTGAACTTCCCCCCTTGCGCTCCAGAAAGGGAGATATTCCCTTACTGACAACTTATTTTATTGAAAAACTTAATCGTCAATTGAACGAAAAGATTTTAGGAATAACTCCAGCTGCCATGACCGTTCTGGAAGACTACCACTGGCCTGGAAATATTCGTGAATTGGAAAACCTCATTGAAAGGCTTATTGTATTAAAATCAGACGGCCTGTTTATTGATGAAAAGGATTTGCCATTCGATCTCTTGTTCGGTGATGATTTTTTAAAAGATAAAAAGAATCTCGACAAAGGTTTATTACAAGCACGCCAGACCTTTGAGCGCCAATACATATTGCGCACATTGCGAAGATCAAATTGGAATCAGGCAAAAACTGCTCGTAGGCTTAGAATACATCGAAACACGCTTATGCAGAAAATCAAGGCGCTGGATATCAAAGTCAGGGCGTACAAGCAATGATGGCGTCGTAAAAAGTCGAATTTACCACAGAGGACGCGGAGGTCACAGAAATAACTAATTAATAAAACAAGATATTATTTGTATTCTCTGCGAACTCAGTGATGAAAAAGGACTTTTTACGAATTCATCAATATTGGTGGTCTCGTAAAAAGTATCACCGATGGCTAATTTGACCACCTGAACCAGATTTAAACAGCGCAATGGGTCTAAAGGTTTAGGTTTATGCATTTAAAGGGCACTGGAGGGTATTGTGACGGAAGGATCAATTGATCGAATATCCGGGCGCAGGAATGCGGATGCTGGGAAAAAACGAAGCGGCATTTGGAAAATCGATACGCACAAGCATACGTCTCAGCTTGAGTTGATTCATAAGGTGGCGCACCAGTTAATTGGCGAGTTGAAACTGGAAAAGTTGTTATCGAAAACGGTTCATCTGGTGCGTGATTCCTTTGATTACTATGGGGTTATGCTGCTGATGCTGAACTCGGAAACCCAATGTCTTACTCTTCAAACAATTGCCGGAGGTTATAAGGGTATCTTTCCCAGCGATCTTTGCATACGGGTCCGCGAAGGCATGATCGGGCAGGCTGCGGCGTCCGGTGAAATCCAGTTAAGCGGAGATATTACCCAAAGCCCTCATTACGTGCGCAAGGCAAAGGAAGTTACCCAATCCGAGCTGTCCGTTCCGATAAAAAGCGGTGATACGGTTATTGCCGTACTGGATCTTCAAAGCGATAAACCGGATGTTTTTGATGAAACCGACGTGATGGTGATAAAAACACTGGCGGACAATATCGCGGTGGCTATCGAGAACGCACGTTTGTATGCGACGTTGAAACAGGAATTGGCGGAACGCCGGCAGGCGGAAGCGATCAACCAGACCATGTTTAAGATATCCAATGCGGTCAATACCACCCGGAACCTGGTGGAGCTGTATGAATCAATCCACCGGTCCCTGGGGCAAATCATCGATGTGACCAATTTCTATATCGCCATTTATGACAAAAAGACCAACCTGATTTCCTTTCCCTATTATGTGGATGAATATGATGATGCCTCTATAACGGATTTTCACTACCTAAAAAC